>NZ_JACAPX010000036.1:455-159560 GCF_013385435.1 Pseudomonas sp. F9001 | reverse complement strand
ACATTGATGGGTGCGAAGAGGAAGTTCACGGACTCTTACGCACACATCTTTACTTGTACATACAAGCATATGCAATCAAGCGGCCAACTTTGCGCGCAAGGTTTGAAGATTTTTCCGGGACGAGGGTGGAAGCCTTGGAAAACAAGGCTTCGCAGCATGATGAATTTTCTTACGGGGGATTTTTACAGTGCGGGAGACTTGTCATCGAGGCAGGGCTTTGCGCCATGCTGGGGCGTTCGGTAACAAGTTGGTGCGGGAAGAGGGAAACAAAATGTGGGGGAAGAAACCCCCACCTGTTCAGGCGGCGGCAGTCAATTCGATAACGCAGCAACGGCCAGTCACGCTGACGTCCAGCAGGCCGGTGTTACCGTCCAGTTGCAGGCAGTCGTGACGGTTCAGCCGCTCACCGAGCACCTTCACTTCATCGGCCACGCTGAACACCAGCACGGTGTGCGCGGCACTGAAGAAACGCTGCGTGCCGTCCATCCATTGCAACCGCGCTTGATAGCGCTGCGGCGAATAGATGAGGTTGAAATCGCGGATCGGCCCGCCGATCAAGCGGCAGGACACCTGGCTGTCACCCTTGAACGGGAATGGCTGCAGCGGTAACAACCCGAGCTGTTCCTCGCCATCCACCGTCAGCACCATGCCCGAGCCTTGCAGCACGGTGATAATGCGCTGGTACCCGGCAAAGGTGGAGAATCCGCCCGACTCGGCGATATCGGCAATCGACAGGCGCCAGCCGAAACCGTCAAGGCCCTCCCCCGCGTCACGGGTGATTTCTTCAGTGCTGCCGCCGCCGTTTTTCCACGGCATGCGAATGTAATCGGTAGCGCGCCAGACTTTCATCGAACTCATTTACTGAAACGTCCTTCCAGGCTATGACGGGAACCGGGGTGGATCAAACGTGCGGCCGTGACCGGTTGGCGGCCAGACCAGGTGCGGCGGCGAATCAGCAGGCACGGCTCGCTGGTTTCGATTTGCAGCAGCTTGCATTCGTCGGCGTCGGCCAGGATCGCCTCGACCACGTGCTCGCCTTCGGTCAGCGGCGCCACCTGGTTGAGGTAGGCATAGGGCGTTTGCTGGGTGAAATCCTGCTGCAGGTATTCCGGTGCTACCAGGGCGTTGACGAAACGGTCTTCGATTTGCACCGGAATGTCGTTTTCGTAGTGCACGATCAACGAGTGGAACACCCGCCCGCCTTCGCGCATTTCCAGCGCGACGGCGCGCTCGGAGCCGGCGGCTTCTTCACCGAGGGTAATGACCTTGCACGTATGGCGATGACCGCGGGAGGCGATCTCATCGGCAATGTTGTGCACTTCAAACAGCGCCGACTGGCTCTTGGGCTCGGCGACAAAGGTGCCCACACCTTGCATACGTACCAGCAGGCCTTCGGCAGTCAACTCGCGCAGGGCGCGGTTGATGGTCATGCGGCTGAAGCCCAACTGGTTGACCAGTTCGCTTTCCGAAGGCACGCGATAATGCGGCGGCCAGTTGCCGTTGAGAATCTGCTGGCTGATCATCTGTTTGACGCGGGCATACAAGGGCGCCGGACTTTCGTCCATGTGGGCAGCCAGTGGAGACTTGGCGGGCGGAGTCGACACAGGAAATCCTTGTAGGTGAAAAAGAAGCATAGCTTGCCGGAGTTTACCGAGCAGGCAAACGTCTGTATATGTATATACAAATAAACACACGACTGGGGTGCCTGAATCATGTCCGCTTTCTTTGCCGAACGCGCGCTGCTGCCTAATGGATGGGCCAACGATGTACGTCTTGAAGTCAGCGCCGATGGCCTGCTGACCAAGGTTGAGCCCAACACCAGTGCAGACGGTGCCGAACGGCTCAGGGGCCCCGTGCTGGCGGGCATGCCGAACCTGCATTCCCACGCTTTCCAGCGCGCGATGGCCGGGCTGGCGGAAGTGGCCGGCAACCCGAATGACAGTTTCTGGACCTGGCGCGACCTGATGTATCGGATGGTCGGCAAGATCCGCCCCGACCAGTTGCAGGTCATCGCGCGCCAGTTGTATATCGAAATGCTCAAGGCCGGCTACACCTCGGTGGCCGAATTTCACTACGTGCACCACGACGTCAGCGGCCAGCCCTATGCGGACCCTGCGGAGCTGTCGCGGCAAATCAGCCAGGCCGCCGCCAGCAGCGGTATCGGCCTGACGTTGTTGCCGGTGCTCTACAGCCACTCCGGTTTCGGCGGCCAGGCACCCAATGAAGGCCAGCGCCGCTTTATCAACAGCACCGAAAATTACCTGAGCCTGCAATCACGCCTGCAACCGATTCTGGCCGCGCAACCGGCACAACGGCTGGGCCTGTGTTTTCACTCGCTGCGCGCCGTCACACCGCAACAGATCAGCGAAGTGCTGGCCGCCAGCGACAAGGCGTGCCCGGTGCATATCCACATCGCCGAGCAGCAGAAAGAAGTCGACGACTGCCTGGCCTGGAGCGGCCAGCGCCCGCTGCAATGGTTGTATGACCATGTTGAAGTGGATCAGCGCTGGTGCCTGGTGCACGCCACTCACGCCAATCCGGAAGAAGTGACGTTGATGGCCAGGAGCCGGGCGATTGCCGGGTTGTGCCTGACCACTGAAGCCAACCTGGGCGACGGGATTTTCCCGGCGGTGGACTTCCTGGCCCAGGGCGGGCGCATGGGGATTGGTTCCGACAGCCATGTGTCACTGAGCGTGGTGGAAGAATTGCGCTGGCTGGAATATGGGCAGCGGCTGCGGGACCAGCGGCGCAACCGGCTGTATCGCAGCGATCAGCCGATGGTTGGGCGTACGCTGTTCGATGCCGCGCTGGACGGCGGTGCCGAAGCGTTGGGGCAGCCGATTGGGCGCCTGGAAGTTGGCAAGCGTGCGGACTGGCTGGTGCTGGACGGCAACGATCCGTACCTGGCGACAGCGAACGAAGACGGGATCCTCAATCGCTGGTTGTTTGCCGGTGGTGATCGCCAGGTGCGCGATGTGCTGGTCAACGGGAAGTGGGTGGTGCGCGACGGGCATCACGCCGCCGAAGAAGACAGCAGCCGGGCGTTTACCCAGGTCCTGCGGGATTTGCTGGGCTGACAGACGACACATAACAAATGTGGGAGCGGGCTTGCTCGCGAAAGCAGTGGATCAGTCAATACATCTGGTGACTGTCACACCGCCTTCGCGAGCAAGCCCGCTCCCACATTGGATTGGCGCTGTTTCGTATTACTGCGAGGTCTTCGCCATCTGCTTGTCCGACGTACGCCAGATCAAACGCGTGGTGTCATACCCCTGCTGCCGCGCCCTGCTCAGCAGGTCTTCGCGGGTGTCGGCGCTGACCGTCGGCGTGCGCGACAGCAACCACATGTAGCGCCGGCTCGGGCTGCCGACAATGGCGGTCTTGTAGTCATCGCTGACGTACAGCACCCAGTAATCGCCCTTGGCCACGCCCGGCAACAGCGAGGTGAACCAGTTATTGAATTCGACCCACAGTTTGTCGGTCTTGCCGGCGACCTGCGGCGTTGCGGTGCCCTTGGCTTCCTGCCACTTCCACTCAGGGGTCAGGCAGCGGTTGAACACCGACATGTTGCCATCGGGCAACAGCGTGTAGCGGGCTTCGGACTGCGCACAATTGCGCTGGAAGTACATCGGCAAACGGGCCAACTCATACCAGGTGCCCTGGTAACGCTTGAGGTTGACGCTGCCAACAGTCTTGGGTTGCAGATCATCGCCAGAATGGCTGGCGCAGCCCGCCAAAAACAGGCTGGCGCAGAGGTATAGAACGAAACGCATCATGTTGTTTTTCTCCCGCAGGCTTTCGCCCCGGTTTACTTCAGGCCTTGCCCGGAAAAAATCAGTACTTTGTCACCGGCATATTGCACGCTGATAAAGCTGTTTTTATCGCCCCAGGTGCAACTGGACATACCCAGCGCGCCAGAACAATCAGTCGGCTTGCCCAACAACGACTCCACCTCGGCCTTTGGCATGCCGGCCGACAGTTTTGCGTAATTTTCTTGAGTGACCTTGCTGCAAGCGGCCAGAAGCACGCAAAACGACAACAGGGCGAGACGGCGTAACGACATGGAAAAACTCCTGGAGAGACGAAGCAGCTTGGGGGTCTGCCAGAAGCTTAGAAGGGAAAAGAGGTGTCTGGTTCCCGACGAGCGAAAACAAAAAAGCCCCGAAAACGCTGAAACGTTTCGGGGCTTTTGCTTACCGCAAGGACTTACGCCTTGTGGTAGCCGGTCACACGCTCAACTTCTTCCTTCGAACCCAGGAACACCGCTACGCGCTGGTGCAGGCCTTCAGGCTGGATGTCGAGGATGCGCTGGTGGCCGTCGGTGGACGCACCGCCCGCCTGCTCAACCAGGAACGACATCGGGTTGGCTTCGTACATCAGGCGCAGCTTGCCTGGCTTGGACGGCTCGCGGCTGTCGCGTGGGTACATGAACAGGCCACCACGCGTCAGGATGCGGTGCACGTCGGCAACCATCGCAGCCACCCAGCGCATGTTGAAGTTCTTCTTCAGCGGGCCTTCCTCGCCGGCCATCAACTCGCCCACGTAGCGGGTAACCGGCTCTTCCCAGTGACGCTGGTTGGACATGTTGATTGCAAATTCCTGGGTGGACGCAGGAATGGTGATGTCTTCGTGGGTGAGCACGAAGCTGCCCATTTCGCGGTCCAGGGTGAAGCCCTTGACGCCGTCGCCCAGGGTCAGCACCAGCATGGTCTGTGGGCCGTAGATCGCGTAACCGGCAGCTACCTGCTCGGTGCCCGGCTGCAGGAAGGCCTTTTCGTTCAGGGCTTCGTTCTGGCTCAGGTATTCGTTCGGGCAACGCAGTACCGAGAAGATGGTGCCGACTGGCGCGTTGATGTCGATGTTCGACGAACCGTCCAGTGGGTCGAATACCAGCAGGTACGCGCCTTTCGGGTATTTGCCCGGGATCTGGTAGGCATTGTCCATTTCTTCGGACGCCATGCCGGCCAGGTGACCGCCCCACTCGTTGGCTTCGAGCAGGATTTCGTTGGAGATCACGTCAAGCTTCTTCTGCACTTCGCCTTGTACGTTTTCAGTGCCCATGCTGCCCAGGACACCACCCAGCGCGCCTTTGGACACGGCGTGGCTGATTTCCTTGCAAGCACGCGCCACCACTTCGATAAGGAAGCGCAGATCGGCAGGCGTGTTGTTGCTGCGGGTCTGCTCGATCAAATAGCGACTCAGGGTAACGCGGGACATGGAAGGCTCCGGAAATGGGGGGCTAAAAACCCGCGCAGTTTAACGCGAGTCGGGGCGTATTTCCTCCTATCAGAGGATTTAAACCCAATAGAGTTCATGGACTTTATTTAACGTGCCACCGGTGGCTTGCGCAGCAAACTGTAGGCCATGGCGCCCAGGGCCGCCACACCGAGCAGCAGCACGGCCCAAAGACCGAGCTTTTTCCAGTTCGGCCCGGCATCAACCGGGGCCGCGACCGCAGGCGATGTGACCACCGCCTCGCCCGCCACCTTGGCCTGCCCAAGCCCCGCGTGGCGTTCGGCGCTGTAGTCCGGAATCAGGGTCGACAGCGGCAAGTTCGCGCCTTTCACCGACGGATTGCCGAGCACAAGGGTGAACGGTGGCTCGCCCCGCGCCAGGAACACCAACTGCGTGGCCCGCACCGCAAAGCTCAAGGTCGGCGCCTCCACGCCCAGGCCACCACCACGCTCGTCCACGTCGAGCTTGAGCTGCGCAACAGCCTGGCCCGGCAACTGCAGTTCGTTCTGTAAAACGTCCTGGCCATTTTGCGTCAACCGGTAGAGCAAACCGCTGCTCATGGGCTGCCAGGCCTGATTACTTTCCCGGCGGCCCGACAAGGTGACCGGCGCCAGGCTGTTGGGTTGGCTCAAGTCGATTCGCAAGCGTTCGACGTTCAGTGCGTTGGGCAACTGCCAGCTGTATTCCCCGGCCTTGAGCCGGCTGCCCGACAACGGCTGCGACCACACCAGCGGCAACGGCAGGTTGTGGGCGCTGACACTCTCCAACTGCGCCGACGTCAGCGCCGGTGCCGCCTGGCCTTTCCACAGCAGACGCAGATACCGCGCCGACTGCCCCGGCAAACTCACTTCATGCTGCTCGACGCGCTCATCGGCAAACGACAACCGCGCCACCTGCCCTTCGCCCCAGGCGCGCCAGTGCTGCAAGTCGTCGCTGGCTTCGATGCTGAAACGCTGGAAGCCGTCGCGCTCGCTCGTCCAGTCGAGGATCAGTTGCTGCAACGGGGCCTTGATCGCACTCGCGTCGAGCAACCAGCCGCGCAGCACTTCTTCGCCGGCCTCCAGTTGGCTCGGCGGCTGCACTTGCACCAGCGTGCCGGTGGACGTGGATTGCACACGCACGCTGGGCACGGCTTCGGAGGAGTCAGCCGCAGCGTACAACGGGAACCACTTCACGTTGGACAGGCTGCGGCTTTCGGTGCTTTGCGCCGACTGCCGCGCCAGCGCGTAAGCCTGGGGCTCGCCAGCGGCGTTGAACACCCGCACATCACCCAGGTCGGCCTGACGGGCGCTCAATT
This sequence comes from Pseudomonas sp. F9001, assembly GCF_013385435.1. Taxonomy (NCBI): domain Bacteria; kingdom Pseudomonadati; phylum Pseudomonadota; class Gammaproteobacteria; order Pseudomonadales; family Pseudomonadaceae; genus Pseudomonas; species Pseudomonas sp. F9001. The sequence goes on along the minus strand of NZ_JACAPX010000036.1, from coordinate 153,028 downwards.
GCACCGCCAGCGGCAGTTCCAGGCGGTACCACGGGCCTTCGCCACTGACCGTCAGCGGCACGCGCGTGGTGAAATCGGCGGGCGTCTCCTGGGCCCAGGCCGATAACGTCGTGCACAACCCCAACAGCGCCACACTCAGCTTGCCCATCAAGAGGCCACTCCTTCAGTTTCAACCACCGGCTCGGGGCGCTTGGGGGGCAGCGGGGCGAAATAGCCCACCACCAGCAACAGCCCGCCCACACCGATAAACGATACGATCCGCGCCAGCCCGCCACGGTTGCTCAATTCGACGAAGAACAATTTGGCCACCACCACGGCAATCAATGCCGCACCGATCAGCCACACCTCACGCCGATGACGCAGATGGCCGCCGATCATCAGGCTCAGGGCAATCAGGGTCCACACGATCGACAGCCCGGCCTGCACCAGCATCGACTCCAGCAACGCATCCAGATGGAACGGCACGCCACCCCAGTGATGAGCCGTGCGCATCACCAGCGCGGTGAAGAAGGCGAACAACGAGACACCGGCGACCGCCTGGGCGACCAGTTCGGCGCGCGGCCCGCGTTGCGGTGCGGCACTGCGGGACCACAGGTACACACCCAGCAGCGCGAATAGCAATCCAATATCCAGCGGGTTAAGCAGCGGCACATACGGCAGCGGCTCGGCGGTGCCGTCGCTGAAGATATTCGCCAGCCAGAACCAGCCGAGCATCAACACCGCCAGCGGCAACACGGCATACAACCGGTACTCGCGCGGGTACGCCGACACCGGCCACGGCCAACTGCGCGGCGCGGCGGCCAGCACCAGGTAAAGGCTTGGCAGAATCGCCCAGCCCAGCCAGCGCCAGGCGTTGTATTCCTCGGACAGCAACAACAGGCCGTAGCGCAGCTCCAGCGCCAGCACGCCGATCAGCAGCCAGCAACCAAGCACATGCGCGGCGCTCAGGGCTTTCTCCGGAATGACCGAAGCCAGGCGTCGCAGCGACACGAAGTGCACCGCAAACACCGCCGCCCAGGCCAGCCAGGCGAAGTTCGCCGCCGGGTGATAACGCGAGCCCCACGCGCCCAGCAACACCACGCCCACCGCCGGCATCAACAGCGCGCACAGCAAGCCCAGCGACGCCCATTGCAGCCTCAGGGCCAATACCGCCCAGATCGCCACACTCACCGCCGCTACCGCCAACAGCCAGGTGCCTTGCAGCATCGATGGTGCAAAACGCAGCACTTCGCTGACCAACGCCAGCGTCCACCAACCCGCACCCCACACCAGCAGCACATCGGACAGCCGCTGCAAACTCAACGCCTCGAACACCGGCGCATGAGGCCTGCGCTGCAAGCGCCAGGCACCGACCAGCGCCGCCAGCCCGAGCACCATTGGCGTCCAGAAACCGCTATGGCCCAAAGGACGCAAACCCTCGCTGGCCAGCGGCCCGAGCAGGTCCGGCACCGCGATCAGGAACGAAGCGCCGCCGATCACTTGCAGCGACAACCCGAAGACAAAACTGACGCGCTGTTGCAGGTACAGGCTCAGCCAGATGATCAACAAACCACTGGCCGCCCACACGCCGCTGGCGGTCTCCCACGGCAGCACAAACAGCACCGCCAGGTTGATCAGCACCAACCCGGCGAGCAACACCACCGACAGGCCACGCAACAACCGCACATCGCTGCGCACCATGGCGTCTCGCGCGGCCAGCAGCATGCCGCCGATCAATGCCAGGCCAATCAGCGATGCGGTGAGCAAGCCGCTCCAGCCCGCACTGAACACCGCGCCTGAATCACCACCCGCTTGCAGGCGCAGCAGGAACAGCGCACCACCCAGCAGTTGCACGGCAAACGCGGTGAAGAGGAACGTGCGCGAGCCGATGCGTAGACCCACCAGCAAGGTCGCAAGACCGGCAAGCGCCCAACTGATGGCCGTGCCCTGGGTCCACAGCAGCAACGGTGCGAGCAGGTACAAGAAGCCCAGGCCCACACTGGCCAATACCGGCAAGCCTCGACGCTCCCATTGCGCCGCGTGCTCCACCGGCGCCTTGCGCAATTGGTCGAAACTGAACAGCAAGGCCGCCCCCAGCAACAACGCACCCAAGGGTGCACCGTCCAGCAGGCTGGTCTCGCCAATCCGCAATTCGCTGAGGAACGCCAGCGCCGAACCGACTTGCAACAGCAAGCCAAACGCCCGCGCCAAAGGCCGCTGCTGACGCAGGCCGAGCCAGAAAATCCCGGCGCCTTCCACGGCCCAGGCCGCCGCGGTCCAGCGTGCGTCGAGGCCCAACGGAATCGCCAGGCTGGCGAAGATCACACCCAGCGCCAGGCAGGTTTCCGCCAGCAGCAAGGCGCGCCCGCCACTCAGCAGACGAGCCAGGCCCATATAGATAATGCCCAGGGCCAGCGCGCTGAACGCAGCGGCAAATTCCAGGTGCTGCACCAGCGCAAACTGCAAACCGAAGCCCACCAGCGGCGGACCGAACAGCATGCTGCCGTCGACATAATCGCCCTTGGTCGCCGACCAGCGCAGCAACGCGCCACGGCTGTCATCGTCCGGCGCGTCGCGCATCTCCAGCAACTTGCGCCGGGCGAACAACAGGCCGATGCCCAGGTACATCAGGAAAAATAGAATCAGGAACGGCTCGGTGCTCCACAGCAGCTCCGGTGTATAGGAGCGCATGCCCCAGGCGAAGCCGATGCCGAAGGTGCCGACAAAACCGATCAAATTGAGCAGGCGCCAGGCCTTGAACCAGGCGATGGCGAGAATGCCTGCGTTGAGCAGGGCGAAATAGCTGAACAGCGCCACATGGTTGCCGGCGCCGGTGGACGTGAGGATCGGTGCCGCAAAACCGCCGAGTGCAGCGGCGCAGGCCAGGCCGAGGGCGTCCTGGGTAATCGCCAGGATCGCCGAGAAAACGGTGACCGCCACCAGCAAGCCGAGTGCCGCGCCGGGGTCGAGCAGCGGGTGCAGGCGCATCGCGGCGAACACCGTGAGGTACAACACCGCAATGCCGGTGCCTTGCAGCATCAACCCATAATTACTGTTGCGCAGCCGCAGCCACCAACCCAGGCCCAGCAGTGCCAATGCGCAACCGGCGACACCTGCGTAACGCAACTCGATTGGCACCACCATGCCTTCAGTGGCATAGCGCAGCAGGAAGGCCAGGCCGAGGAACAACAACACCACGCCGACCCGCAGCACGGTGTTGCCACCGAACAGCCAGTTGCGGGCACCGCTGATTGCGCGCTCGATAAAGTTGGGGCCGCGAGGCACCGCAGGCGCGGCAGGTTGTTCAGGGATTTTCGCGCTCGGTTCGGCCCGCCACACATCAGCCGGCAATGGCTGGCTGGGTTCGGCCACCACGCTTGAGTAGGCAGGTTCCAGTTCGGCGGGTAATTCCCAGACGAGTTCAGGCGGCGCCGCTACCGGCAGCGGCTCTTCGACAAACACAGGTCCGGCGGTTTCAACGGCGGCAGGGCTTTCCAGCAAGGCCAGGCGTTGCTCGACCACTTTCAGGGCGTTGCGGGCAGACTCCAGCTGACGGCCTTGTTCCTCCGTACGCGAGGCGAGCATCGACAGGCGAATCGCCTGGCCAATGCCCAAACCGAGCAGCGCACCAATGCCCGCATCACTGAACGACTCGTCGAGTGTCCAGCCGAGCACCAGGCCAATCAGCATGAAAATCCATTGCATGGTCGATATCCCTAAGCAGCCCGAAGCGGGCAAAGGCGATGCTCAGTATATCGACACGGACCCCATGTGGGAGCGGGCTTGCTCGCGAAGGCGGTGGATCAGTCAAAAAATTTGTGACTGATCCACCGCCTTCGCGAGCAAGTCGAATCGTCGCACCGCCGCTCCCACATTTTGTATTGCGGTCTCTAATCCAACGCTTTCCAGATTTCCGTCGCGTATTCGCGGATGGTCCGGTCCGACGAGAACCAGCCCATGCGCGCAGTATTGAGCACCGCCGAACGCCACCATTCCTTGGAGTCGTGCCAATGGGCCTCGACCCGCGCCTGGGCATCCCAGTAGGAATCGAAGTCGGCACAGACCAGGAAGCGGTCGTAGTCGATCAGCGAATCCACCAACCCGGCATAACGGCCCGGATCATCCGGTGAGAACACCCCGCCACGAATCGCTTGCAGCACATCATTCAAGCGATGGGACGCGGCGATCTCTGGCCCGGCGTTGAACTCGCCCGCGTGTTTGCGCGCTTCCACCTGCTGGGCACTGAGGCCGAAGATGAACATGTGGTCGGCACCCACGCGCTCGTGCATCTCGACGTTGGCGCCGTCCATGGTGCCGATCGTCAGCGCGCCGTTGAGGCCGAATTTCATGTTGCTGGTGCCCGAGGCTTCAAAGCCGGCGGTGGAAATCTGCTCCGACAAGTCGGCCGCCGGAATGATGCTTTCCGCCAGGCTGACGTTGTAGTTGGGCAGGAATACCACCTTGAGCAACCCGCGCACGGTAGGGTCGTTGTTGACGGTACGGGCGATGTCGTTAGTCAGCTTGATGATCAGCTTGGCCTGGTGATAGCTGGCCGCGGCCTTGCCGGCGAAGATCTTCACCCGCGGCACCCAGTCGGTGCCCGGCTCGGCCCGGATCGCCTGGTACAGCGCGACGGTGTGCATCAGGTTCAGCAGCTGGCGCTTGTACTCGTGGATCCGCTTGACCTGCACATCGAACATCGCCGCCGGGTTGACCGAAATCCCCAGGCGCTCGTGAATGATGTCGGCCAGTGCCCGCTTACTGTGCAGGCGCTGTTCGGCGAAGGCCTTGCGAAAGGCTTGCTTCTCGGCAAACGGTTCCAGGTCTGCCAGGCGCTGTTCGGGGTTATCCAGCACGTCCGGGCCCAGTGCCTCCACCAGCATCGCCGTGAGCTTGGGGTTGGCCTGGTACAGCCAGCGGCGGAAGGTAATGCCGTTGGTTTTGTTGTTGATGCGGTCCGGGTAGAGCTTGTGCAGTTCGGAGAACACCGTGCTGCGCATCAGTTGCGTGTGCAGGCCGGATACGCCGTTGACACTGTGGGAGCCGAGGAACGCCAGGTTGCCCATGCGTACGCGGCGACCGTTGTCTTCTTCGATCAGCGAGACGGCACGCAGCACGTCGAAGTCATGGATGCCCTTGGCCCGCAGCGAGTCGATATGCTGGGCGTTGATCAGGTAGATGATCTGCATGTGCCGCGGCAGCATGCGCTCCATCAGGCCGACTGGCCAGGTTTCCAACGCCTCGGGGAGCAAGGTGTGGTTGGTGTACGAAAGGGTTTCGACGGTGACGTCCCAGGCGGCATCCCACGGGATGTCGTGCAGGTCCACCAACTGACGCATCAACTCGGCCACCGCGATCGACGGGTGAGTGTCGTTGAGTTGAATGGCCGCGTGCTCGCCCAGGCTCAATACCGAGCCGTGCATGTTCTTGTGGCGACGCAGCAGATCCTGCAACGAGGCGGAGACGAAGAAGTACTCCTGGCGCAGGCGCAGCTCCTGCCCTGCTTCGGTGCTGTCGGCCGGGTAAAGCACTCGGGAGATGCTTTCGGCGCGGGCCACTTCGGCGACGGCGCCCAGGTGGTCACCGGCGTTGAAGCGTTCCAGGTGCAGGTCTTCGACGGCCCGGGCGCGCCACAAGCGCAGGGTGTTGACGCTGGCGCCGCGCCAGCCGACGACCGGGGTGTCATACGCCACCGCGCGTACGGTTTCATTCGGCGACCAGACCTGGATCGACTTGCCGGACGCATCCAGCACGGTTTCCACACCACCGCCAAAGCCGATCGGGTAGATCACTTCGGCGCGCTCGAACTCCCAGGGGTTGCCGAAATCCAGCCAGCGTTCGGTTTGCTCCTGCTGCCAGCCATCGACAATCGCCTGGCGAAACAGCCCGTGCTCATACCGAATGCCATAGCCATGGCCGGCGATGCCCAGGGTCGACATGCTTTCCATGAAGCAGGCTGCCAGGCGGCCAAGGCCACCGTTGCCCAGGGCCGCGTCGGGCTCCAGCAGGCGAATGCGCTCCATGTCCACACCCAACTCGCTCATGGCCTCACGGGCCACGTCCAGCAAGCCAAGGTTGCTCAGGCTGTCGTAGAGCAGACGGCCGATCAGGAATTCCAGCGAGAGGTAATAGACCCGCTTCTGTCCCTTGCGGTAGATGTGCCGCGTGTGGTCCATCCAGTGGTCGACCATGTGGTCGCGGGCGGCCAGTGCGATGGCTTCAAACCAATCGTGGTCGAAGGCGTGGTCGGGGTCCTTGCCCACCGCATAGGTAAGTTTGGTCAAGACGGCATCGCGAAATGCGGCTACCTCTGCTTCTCGTACAAGCGGTTCCTGAGACATCGATGCGACCTCGGGCGAGATAGAAGGAGTTGCTAGAGCCTAGACGGTCTGACAGACGGTAGACGCTCTGGTTCGGCAGTTTTTTAACTCATTCACCTTTGCGGGAATTTGATGCAGGGGCCGTGCCCGTTTGTGGCCCGGCACAGCCTTCGAGCTGAAAGCTGGAAGATATTGTTCAAAAAACCACCAGTTCCGGTATGATCCCGCGCCGGATAACACCCCTCTTGGAAACCTGATGAAGCCTCAACTGATCGCCGCCGCGGAACTCGACCGTCTCGAGACCTGGCAGAAATACTCAAGCCATATGTGTGGCGGCTGTGTGTCGAGCTGCTGCACCCTGCCGGTTGAGGTGAAGATCAAGGACCTGATCCGCATCGGCATCGTCGATGAGTTCGAGCGTGGCGACCCGCCGAAGAACATCGCCAAGCGCTTGCAGAAGGAAGGCATCGTCGAGCGCTTCAACGCCAAATCCGAGATCTTCACCCTGCAGCGCATGAGCAACAACGATTGCCTGTACCTGGATCGTAAGAGCCGCTTCTGCACTATTTATGACAAGCGCCCGGATACTTGCCGCAATCACCCGAAAATCGGGCCGCGCCCGGGGTATTGCGCGTACAAGCCGAAGGAAGTGGTGCGCGAGACCAGGCTCAAGACCCTCGACAAGTTCTGATCCAGATTCTTTATTGCTTGAACTACCGCTTTCGCGAGCAAGCCCGCTCCCACACTTGACCTCACTCATCCTGAAAAAACGCGGTCGAATGTGGGAGCGGGCTTGCTCGCGAAGGGGCCCGCACAGTCACTACAGATATTGCAGGCATAAAAAAACGCCCCCGGCCTTTCGACCGGGGGCGTTTTTCATTCAGCCTGAGTTAACTCAGTTCTTGGCTTTCTTGGCAGCGCGGGTACGCTCGCCTTCGTCCAGGATCTTCTTACGCAGGCGGATCGACTTAGGCGTAACTTCGCACAGCTCGTCGTCCTGGATGAATTCCAGAGCCTGTTCCAGGGTGAAGCGAACAGGTGGAACCAGAGCGATGGTTTCGTCTTTACCCGAAGCACGCATGTTGTCGAGCTTCTTGCCTTTGGTTGGGTTGACGCCCATGTCGTTGTCACGGCTGTTCAGGCCAACGATCTGACCGTTGTAGATCTCTTGACCGTGTTCAACGAACAGCTTGCCACGCGCCTGGAGGGTTTCCAGGGAGTAGGTCAGCGCCTTGCCGGTTTCTACCGATACCAGAACACCGTTCTGACGACCGGACATGTCGCCGGACTTCATGGTGTCGTAGCGATCGAAGATCGAGGTCAGGATGCCAGCACCGTTGGTCAGGGTCAGGAACTGGTTACGGAAACCGATCAGACCACGAGCAGGGATGTTGTATTCCAGACGCACACGGCCTTTGCCATCCGGCACCATGTTGGTCAGGTCGCCCTTACGCAGGCCCATCTCTTCCATGACCTTGCCCTGGGATTCTTCAGGGGTGTCGATGGTGACGTTTTCAAACGGTTCCTGCTTCACGCCGTCAACCTGACGGATGATCACTTCAGGACGACCAACGCCCATTTCGAAGCCTTCGCGACGCATGGTTTCGATCAGTACCGAGAGGTGCAGCTCACCACGGCCGGAAACCTTGAACTTGTCAGCCGAGTCGCCTTCTTCAACGCGCAGAGCAACGTTGTACAGCAGCTCTTTGTCCAGACGTTCCTTGATGTTACGGGAAGTCACGAACTTGCCTTCTTTACCGCAGAAAGGCGAGTCGTTTACCTGGAAGGTCATGGAAACGGTTGGCTCGTCAACGGTCAGAGGCTTCATCGCCTCGACGTTGTCCGGCTGGCACAGGGTGTCGGAGATGAACAGCGAGTCCATACCGCTCACACACACGATGTCACCGGCAAACGCTTCTTCAACGTCGATGCGGTGCAGGCCGTGGTGACCCATCAGCTTCAGGATACGACCGTTGCGCTTCTTGCCGTCGGCGCCGATGGCGACCACCGGAGTGTTCGGCTTGACGCTACCACGAGCGATACGGCCAACACCGATAACACCCAGGAAGCTGTTGTAGTCCAGTGCCGAGATTTGCATCTGGAACGGGCCTTCACGGTCAACTTTCGGAGCCGGTACGTTGTCGACGATCGACTGGTACAGCGGGGTCATGTCTTCAGCCATGTCGGTGTGTTCCAGACCGGCAATGCCGTTCAGGGCCGAGGCGTAGACGACTTTGAAGTCCAGCTGTTCTTCGGTGGCACCCAGGTTGTCGAACAGGTCGAAGATCTGGTCCAGAACCCAGTCCGGACGCGCGCCTGGACGGTCAACCTTGTTGATGCACACGATCGGACGCAGGCCGGCTTCGAAAGCCTTCTTGGTCACGAAACGGGTTTGCGGCATAGGGCCGTCTTGAGCGTCAACCAGCAGCAGAACGGAGTCAACCATCGACATTACGCGTTCAACTTCGCCGCCGAAGTCGGCGTGGCCCGGGGTATCCACGATGTTGATGTGGTAGCCGTTCCAGTTGATGGCGGTGTTTTTCGCCAGAATGGTAATACCGCGCTCTTTCTCCTGGTCGTTGGAGTCCATCACGCGCTCGTCGTTGAGCTCGTTGCGCTCCAGGGTGCCGGATTGACGCAAGAGTTTGTCTACCAGGGTGGTCTTACCATGGTCAACGTGAGCAATGATGGCGATGTTGCGTAGATTTTCGATCACTTGTGTATCTCGATCAGAGGATTCGGTGTGCTGACAGGTCGTGGCAGCGATTAACAGTAGAGTCAGGCCTTGCCGTTACAGCTTGACGGCAGAGTCGGGGGGCCGGTGACGCAGGCCACAGGCAAACAGCCCCGGGCTCTTAGCTCGGTCGATAAACGCGCACATTGGCATGCCCCTCACTGAGCAAATGGTGGGCATGCAGGCGACTCATCACGCCTTTGTCGCAATACAACAGGTACTGACGGCTGTCATCCAGTTCCTTGAAACGCGCATTCAATGCATAGAACGGCAGCGTTTGTACGTCGATGCCAGCAATTTCCAGCGGCTCGTCTTCAGCGGCATCCGGGTGACGGATGTCGATGATGATCTGACCGGCCAGAGCCTCGCTGACTTCTTCGATCTGCAAATCCTGGCCCAATTCGTCGATAACCCGATCGATCGGCACCAGCTTGGCGTTCTCAAGCGCACGCTCGAGCACCGCCATATCGAACTGTTGTTCTTCGTACTCCACGCGGTTGCGCTTGGCGTGGGTCTTGGGGTTCACCGAGATGACCCCGCAATATTCCGGCATGTGCTTGGCGAAATCCGCCGTGCCGATCTGGGTCGCCAGGTCGATGATGTCTTGCTTGTGACTGGCGATCAGCGGGCGCAGTACCAGCTTCTCGGTCACAGAGTCGATCAACGACAGGTTCGGCAGAGTCTGGCTGGACACCTGGGAAATCGCTTCACCGGTGACCAGTGCGTCGATTTCCAGCCGATCCGCGATTCGGGACGCAGCGCGTAACATCATACGCTTCAATACTACGCCCATATGACTGTTATCGACTTTCCCGAGAATTTCTCCCAGGACTTCCTCGAACGGTACGCTGACAAACAGCACCCGTTGCGAGCTGCCGTACTTCTTCCAGATGTAATGCGCGACTTCCATCACGCCCAGTTCGTGTGCACGCCCGCCCAGGTTGAAGAAGCAGAAGTGGCTCATCAGCCCGCGGCGCATGATCTGGTAGGCCGCGACAGTGGAATCGAAACCGCCGGACATCAATACCAGGGTCTGTTCCAGGGCACCCAGCGGGTAGCCGCCGATGCTGTCGTGCTGGCTGTGGATCACAAACAACCGTTGGTCGCGAATTTCCATCCGCACTTCAATTTGCGGCTCTTTCAGGGAAATTCCGGCAGCGCCGCACTCGCGACGCAGCTTGCTGCCCACATATTTCTCGACATCCATGGAGCTGAACGGGTGCTTGCCGGCGCGTTTGCAACGCACTGAAAACACCTTGCCTGCCAGCACATCGCCGTAGTGCTGCTTGCACTTTTCGGTGATGTCGTCGAAGTCGCCCAGCGGGTACTCGTCGACCTGCAGGAAATGCGCGATGCCCGGCACGCAGCTCAGGCGCTCGGTCATGTCCTTCAGGGCCTTGGGGTCTGTGAGGCGGGTTTCCAGCTCGAGATTGTCCCACACACCATTCACCACCACAGCCGGGTCCAGATCGCGGAGCACGGCACGGATGTTCTTGGCCAATTGACGGATGAAACGCATCCGTACCGGTCGGCTCTTGATGGTGATCTCGGGGAAGACTTTAACGATTAATTTCATGAAAACAGCGCGCGCAGGCCCAGCCGAAAAAGGGGGGCGCGGATTATAGCGGAAATCGCTCAAGGTTTAACCAGTTAATATGCAACTGACCTTTCGCGCACCAAAACGGGTCATAAACCAAAATAAGCGCTACATTGCGGTGCGCAATTTCTTCCGTTTCAGCGGATTGCACCTTTATAGGGGCGTTTTTGTGGCAAAAAACCCATGTCGGGGCACTGGCATGCAATTTGCTCTCTTGTGAGGCAGGTTGCCTTGGTCGAGTATTCGCGCCGGCATCACCCACATTCTAAGGGCTACTCCACTACCCCAGCCCGAAGCCACCCGGAGGACACTATGTCGAAGTCGGTTCAACTCATCAAAGATCATGACGTCAAATGGATTGATCTGCGCTTCACGGACACCAAAGGCACTCAGCACCACGTGACCATGCCGGCTCGCGACGCGCTGGATGACGCCTTCTTCGAAGAAGGCAAAATGTTCGACGGTTCCTCCATTGCCGGCTGGAAAGGCATCGAAGCGTCCGACATGATCCTGATGCCGGACGACAGCACTGCCGTACTCGACCCGTTCACCGAAGACCCAACCTTGATCATCGTCTGCGACGTGATCGAGCCTTCGACCATGCAGGGCTACGACCGTGACCCACGTGCGATCGCCAAGCGTGCCGAGGAATACCTGAAGTCGACCGGTATCGGCGACACCGTATTCGTAGGTCCGGAACCAGAATTCTTCATCTTTGATTCGGTCAAGTTCAAGTCCGACATCTCTGGCTCCATGTTCAAGATCTTCTCCGAACAAGGTTCGTGGATGTCCGACCAGGACGTGGAAGGCGGCAACAAAGGCCACCGTCCAGGTATCAAAGGCGGCTACTTCCCGGTTCCTCCGTTCGACCACGACCACGAAATCCGTACCTCCATGTGCAACGCCATGGAAGAGATGGGCCTGGTCATCGAAGTTCACCACCACGAAGTGGCGACTGCCGGCCAGAACGAAATCGGCGTGAAGTTCAACACCCTGGTTGCCAAGGCTGACGAAGTTCAGACCCTGAAGTACTGCGTACACAACGTGGCTGATGCCTACGGCCGTACCGCTACCTTCATGCCTAAGCCTCTGTACGGCGATAACGGTTCGGGTATGCACGTTCACCTGTCCATCGCCAAAGAAGGCAAGAACACCTTCGCTGGCGAAGGTTATGCCGGCCTGTCCGACACTGCCCTGTACTTCATCGGCGGTATCATCAAGCACGGTAAGGCCCTGAACGGCTTCACCAACCCGTCGACCAACTCCTACAAGCGTCTGGTCCCAGGTTTCGAAGCTCCGGTAATGCTCGCCTACTCGGCTCGCAACCGTTCCGCTTCGATCCGTATTCCTTACGTGTCCAGCCCTCGCGCTCGCCGTATCGAAGCCCGTTTCCCGGATCCGGCAGCCAACCCGTACCTGGCCTTCGCTGCTCTGGTCATGGCCGGCCTGGACGGTATCCAGAACAAGATCCACCCTGGCGATGCCGCCGACAAAAACTTGTACGACCTGCCGCCTGAAGAGGCCAAAGAGATCCCACAAGTATGCGGCAGCCTGAAAGAAGCCCTGGAAGAGCTGGACAAGGGCCGTGCGTTCCTGACCAAAGGCGGCGTGTTCAGCGACGACTTTATCGATGCCTACATCGCCCTGAAAAGCGAAGAAGAAATCAAGGTCCGCACCTTCGTACACCCACTGGAATACGAGCTGTACTACAGCTGCTGATCCGGTAGCGCTGCGTAACGTGGCGTGATGAAAAAGGCCTCCTTCGGGAGGTCTTTTTTTTGCCCGCAAAACCCTGTGGGAGCGGGCTTGCCCGCGAAAAATTCAAAGGCGCCGCATTTCTTCAATATTTACGCGTTATCGTTAACGACCTTCGCGAGCAAGCTCGCCCCTACAGAAGAGGGATCTGCCTTGAAACTCAAAATTGGGTTCATCTTGCTGGCCATCAGCGCCAATGTATTCGCAGCACCACCCACCCTCGCCCCGCTGCTCGACAGCATTGCCGAACGCCTGGCGATTGCCGACCAGGTGGCCCTGAGCAAATGGGACAGCCACAAGCCCGTCGAGGACCGCCCACGGGAGCAGGACGTGATCGCCAGCGTCGTCGCCCAGGCGCCGAGCTACAAACTGGCACCGGCACAGGCCGAGCAGTTTTTCTCGGCCCAGATCGAGGCGAACAAACTGGTGCAGTACGCCCACCTTTCCGACTGGCAGCTGCAAGGCAAGGCGCCGAATGACCCACGCCCGGATCTGGTCGGCCAGATCCGCCCTAAACTGGACCTGCTGCAAAAACGCCTGCTGCAACAGCTGGCGGACTTCACCCCGGAGCGCACCAACCCGCAATGCCCGCAATGGCTGGCCCAGGCCAATCACGCACCTGCCAAAGACGCGCTGCACCAGCTGGCAATGATCCGCGCCACCGCCGAGCTGTGCCTCTATAAAATCTAAAATTGCGAACCCCATCAAAATGTGGGAGCGGGCTTGCTCGCGAAGGCGGTGTGTCAGTTGATATATGCATGACTGACACGCCGCCTTCGCGAGCAAGCCCGCTCCCACAATTTAGATCCGACCCATTCAGCCAATCAGTCGCTGCCACCAGCTTCCTGAACAGACTTTTCAAAACCGCACTATATTGGTGCGATACGCTGCACCCTTCCCACTTACGCAACCCATTTTGGTTCGAAACTTCCCGTCCAAGCTGGCAGAACGCCACAGTTTCGCGCCTTAAGCCCCCATTTCAGGGCTTTAACGCTTCTTTTCGGAGCTTTGGTTTGGTTTTTGCATTTTCCTTGTATCAGCGTGTGCCTCAAGCCCGCGCCTTGCTCCAAAAGAGGTCCTAATGACCATCAGCGACGCACTGCACCGCCTGTTACTCGACAACCTGACCACCGCGACCATTCTGCTCAATGACGAACTGCGCCTTGAGTACATGAACCCGGCGGCGGAGATGCTGCTGGCCATCAGCGGGCAGCGCAGCCATGGGCAATTCATCAGTGAGCTGTTCACTGAGTCGGCCGAGGCCTTGAGCTCGTTGCGCCAGGCCGTGGAGCAGGCGCACCCGTTCACCAAGCGCGAAGCGATGCTCACCGCCCTCACCGGCCAGACCCTCACCGTCGACTACGCGGTAACACCGATCCTCAGCCACGGCGCCACCTTGTTGCTGCTGGAGGTGCATCCCCGCGATCGCCTGCTGCGCATCACCAAGGAAGAGGCGCAGCTGTCCAAGCAGGAAACCAGCAAGATGCTGGTGCGCGGCCTGGCCCATGAGATCAAGAACCCCCTGGGCGGGATTCGCGGTGCCGCACAGCTGCTGGCCCGCGAGCTGCCGGACGAAAACCTCAAGGACTACACCAACGTCATCATCGAAGAAGCCGACCGCCTGCGTAACCTGGTAGACCGCATGCTCGGCTCCAACAAGCTGCCGTCGCTGGCAATGACCAACGTGCACGAAGTGCTGGAGCGGGTTTGCCAGTTGGTGGAGGCCGAAAGCCAGGGCTGCATCACCTTGGTGCGCGACTACGACCCGAGCATTCCCGACGTATTGATCGACCGCGAGCAGATGATCCAGGCGGTGCTCAATATCGTGCGTAACGCCATGCAGGCCATCAGCAGCCAGAACGAGCTGCGCCTGGGCCGCATCAGCCTGCGCACCCGTGCCCTGCGCCAGTTCACCATTGGCCACGTGCGCCATCGCCTGGTAACTAAGGTCGAGATCATCGACAACGGCCCCGGCATCCCTGCAGAACTGCAGGAAACCATCTTTTTCCCAATGGTCAGCGGCCGCCCGGACGGTACCGGGCTCGGCCTGGCCATTACCCAGAACATCATCAGCCAGCACCAGGGTTTGATCGAATGTGAGAGCCATCCCGGTCACACCACCTTCTCGATCTTTCTGCCACTGGAACAAGGAGCCCCATCGACATGAGCCGTAGTGAAACTGTCTGGATCGTCGATGACGACCGTTCTATCCGCTGGGTCCTGGAGAAAGCCTTGCAACAGGAAGGCATGACCACCCAGAGCTTCGACAGCGCCGACGGGGTGATGAGCCGCCTGGCTCGCCAGCAGCCCGATGTGATCATCTCCGACATCCGCATGCCCGGCGCCAGCGGCCTGGACTTGCTGGCGCGGATTCGCGAGCAGCACCCGCGCCTGCCGGTGATCATCATGACCGCGCACTCGGACCTGGACAGCGCTGTCGCGTCCTATCAGGGCGGCGCCTTTGAATACCTGCCAAAACCGTTCGACGTGGACGAAGCGGTGGCGCTGGTAAAACGCGCCAACCAGCACGCCCAGGAACAGCAGAACCAGGAAGCCCCGCCGGCCCTGACCCGTACCCCGGAAATCATCGGCGAAGCGCCGGCGATGCAGGAAGTGTTTCGCGCCATCGGGCGTTTGAGCCACTCCAACATCACCGTGCTGATCAACGGCGAGTCGGGTACCGGTAAAGAGCTGGTGGCCCACGCCCTGCACCGTCACAGCCCACGGGCGGCGTCGCCGTTCATTGCGCTGAACATGGCGGCGATTCCGAAAGACTTGATGGAGTCGGAACTGTTCGGCCATGAAAAAGGCGCGTTCACCGGTGCGGCCAACCTGCGCCGTGGCCGTTTTGAACAGGCCGACGGCGGCACGCTGTTCCTCGATGAAATCGGCGACATGCCGGCCGACACCCAGACGCGCTTGCTGCGGGTCCTGGCCGACGGCGAGTTTTATCGGGTAGGCGGGCACACGCCAGTCAAGGTCGACGTACGTATCATCGCGGCGACGCACCAGAACCTGGAAACCCTGGTGCACGCCGGGAAATTCCGTGAAGACTTGTTCCACCGCCTGAACGTGATCCGCATCCACATCCCACGGATGTCGGACCGTCGCGAGGACATCCCGACCCTGGCCCGTCACTTCCTCAGCCGCGCCGCCCAGGAGCTGGCCGTCGAGCCGAAGCTGCTGAAAAGCGAGACCGAGGAATACCTGAAGAACCTGCCATGGCCGGGCAACGTGCGTCAGCTGGAGAACACCTGCCGCTGGATCACGGTGATGGCTTCGGGGCGCGAAGTGCATATCAGCGACCTGCCGCCTGAGCTGCTGAGCCTGCCGCAGGATTCGGCACCGGTGACCAACTGGGAGCAGGCACTGCGCCAATGGGCCGACCAGGCCCTGGCACGTGGCCAGTCGAACCTGCTGGACAGCGCTGTGCCGGCTTTCGAGCGGATCATGATCGAAACCGCCCTCAAGCATACCGCTGGACGTCGTCGCGACGCCGCCGTGCTGCTGGGCTGGGGCCGCAATACGCTGACACGCAAGATCAAGGAGCTGGGGATGAAGGTCGACGGTGGGGATGATGATGAAGGTGATGAGGCCTGATCCACTGAAGATCTAATGTGGGAGCCGGGCTTGCCCGCGATGGCGCTGTGTCAGTCACTGGATTTATCGACTGACACAGCGCCATCGCAGGCAAGCCAGCTCCCACATTTGTTTTGTACCAGACTAACGACCGTGCACCGCTTCAATGCACCACGAACCGGCATCGCGCACTTATCCAACGCCTGAAACACATGCCTTGTTAAGAAAATATTAAAACCCAAAAAAGCCAAAGCCCCGTATTCCGGGGCTTTGCGCTTTCTGAAGAAATTTTTTGGCGCCACTTCGCAATTCTGGCACGCGCCCTGCAATAACCCTGTCACTACCCAGTTTCGGGGACCTTGGTACAGGCAGGCCGAGAATCCCCTCTTTAACACCCGGGGTGCTTGATGCGGATTGCGTCGCGCCCCACACCCGTTTCGGGAACCTCGGTACAGGCAGGCCGGGGATTCCCTCTTTAACACCGAAGCCTTTGGCTTCACCCCGTTTTGGGAGCCCTGGTACAGGCAGGCCGGGAACTCCCTTCTTTACACCCGGGGCTTATGAGGCAACGCGCCCATAGCCCCAGCCCGTTTTGGGAACCTTGGTACAGGCAGGCCGGGGATTCCCTCTTTTATTGCTCCTGGAGATGGATCTCCACCCGCCAGCGTCCATCGGCCTTCTCTCCCGACCACTCCCCGCGCAACGGCCGAGCCGCCACCAGGTTCAGCAGCAAGCCGCCATCGGTCTTGCGTACGCGCCAGTTCACATCCTTGTCATTGACCTTCAATTGGCCGCCCTGGGCCTTGCCAAGCGCATCGAACAGCAGCGCCACGGTGCCGTCGATATGCTCGCCGTGCAGCTTGGGTTCGCTGTTGAACCACACCACCAGGCCATCGGCGGCGGGCTCTACCTGCTGCAGCTCAACCGGGTCTGGCGTGGTCAGCCGGCCGATCATCAGGCCTACCATCAAGCCGACAATCGCCAACGAGCCTAAAACCCGTGGCAATAGCTTCGGCCTGGGGTCTTCTTCAGGGGTAGAATGCAGCGCATCTTTGCCTTCGGAGCCGTGCATGTTTCACGTCATCCTTTTTCAACCAGAAATTCCGCCGAATACCGGCAACGTTATCAGGCTGTGCGCCAACAGTGGCTGCCACCTGCATTTGATCGAGCCCTTGGGTTTCGACATGGACGACAAGCGCCTGCGCCGCGCCGGGCTGGACTACCACGAGTACGCCACCCTGCAACGCCACGCCGACCTTGCCAGCTGCCTGGAAAGCCTGAACCACCCACGGTTGTTCGCGTTTACCACCAAGGGTTCGCGGCCGTTCCATGATGCCAGCTTTGCCGAAGGCGACGCCTTCCTGTTCGGTCCGGAAAGCCGCGGCTTGCCGGCAGACGTGCTGGACGCCCTGCCAGACGGCCACCGCCTGCGCCTGCCGATGCGCGAAGGCTGCCGCAGCCTGAACCTGTCCAATACCGTGGCCGTCGCGGTTTACGAAGGTTGGCGGCAACTGGGGTTCAAGTAACACTGCATAACGAATGTGGGAGCGGGCTTGCTCGCGAAAGCGGAGTGCCAGTCAACGAAGATATCGACTGAAGTACCGCTTTCGCGAGCAAGCCCGCTCCCACATTGGATCGGCGTCGTTGCTCAGAACAGCTTACTGAACCGTTGGCGAGCCTTCCTGTTGCATGCGCTGCAGCTCTTGCGCATACAGGGCATCGAAGTTCACTGGAGCCAGCATCAGCGCCGGGAACGAGCCACGGGTGACCAGGCTGTCCAGGGTCTCACGGGCATACGGGAACAGGATGTTCGGGCAAAACGCGCCCAGGGTGTGGCTCATGGACGCTTCGTCCAGGCCCTGGATCAGGAAGATACCGGCCTGTTGCACTTCAGCGATGAAGGCCACTTCTTCGCCGTTCTTGACGGTGACCGACAGGGTCAGCACGACCTCGTGGAAGTCACCTTCCAGGGCCTTCTGACGGGTGTTCAGGTCCAGCGCAACGCTCGGGGTCCATTCCTGACGGAAGATGGCCGGGCTTTTCGGCGCTTCGAACGACAAGTCACGTACGTAAATACGCTGCAGGGAAAATTGTGGGCCTTGAGCTTCTTCTGCTGCCGCTTCGGTGTTCTGTTGGTCAGTCATCGCAGATCCTTCGTGATCTTGGGGTCTTTTAGGGGTTAGGAGTCAGACGTGAAGCAGCGCATCCAGTTTACCGGCGCGCTCGAGTGCGAACAGGTCATCGCAACCACCGACATGCTTGTCACCGATCCAGATCTGCGGCACGGACGTGCGTCCCGCTTTCTTGGTCATCTCGGCGCGCACCTGGGGCTTGCCATCAACCTTGATCTCTTCGAAGACAACGCCCTTTTTCACAAGCAGGGCCTTGGCCCGCATGCAATAAGGGCAATAATCGCTGGAATAAACGACAACCTGGCTCATATCACTTCACCAGCGGCAGGTTATCGCCACGCCAGCTGGAAATACCACCCGACAGTTTGGCGGCGTTGAAGCCGGTTTTCAGCATCTCGCGGGCGTGGGTGCCGGAGTGCTGGCCCTGGGCGTCGACCAGGATAATGGTCTTGGCCTTGTGCTTTTCCAGCTCGGCCAGGCGCGAAATCAGTTTGTCCTGGGGAATGTTCAGCGCGCCGACAATGTGACCGGCGGCGAAATCCTTGGCGGGACGAATGTCCACCACTACGGCCTCATCCTTGTTGACCAGGGCGGTCAGCTCGGACGTGCTGAGGCTGCGGCCACCGCGGCTCAATTCGTGAGCGATCAGCAGCGCCAGCAGTACGACGAACGCACCAGCGAGCAAATAGTGGGTAGTGGCAAATGCAATCAGGTGATCAACCATCAAGGAGGTTCCAGGGCGTTAAAATGGCGGTAAGTATACACAGCCGTCATGGTCGGCCAACCCCCGTAAAGCGGTGACGTGGTCGGAACTTCGCTTTAAACTGCCACTCCCTTTTCTATTCCCTTCATTCATTACCGCCGCGAGAGGATCTATGACTACTACGCCTAAACCTTTGGTCCTGATAATTCTCGATGGCTTCGGACACAGTGAAAGCCACCACGACAACGCCGTGTACTCGGCCAGCAAGCCAGTACTGGACCGTCTGAGCGCTACCGTTCCGAACGGCCTGATCTCGGGCTCGGGCATGGATGTTGGCCTGCCGGACGGCCAAATGGGCAACTCGGAAGTCGGCCATATGAATCTCGGTGCCGGACGAGTGGTCTATCAAGACTTCACCCGCGTGACCAAAGCGATCCGCGACGGTGAGTTTTTCGAGAACCCAAACATCTGCGCGGCAGTGGATAAAGCGGTCAAGGCCGGCAAGGCCGTGCACTTCATGGGCCTGCTGTCGGACGGCGGCGTCCACAGCCACCAGGACCACCTGATCGCCATGGCCGAACTGGCCTTCAAGCGCGGCGCCGAGAAGATCTACCTGCACGCGTTCCTCGACGGCCGCGACACCCCGCCGAAAAGTGCCCAGTCCTCCATCGAACTGCTGGATGAAACCTTCAAGACCCTCGGCAAAGGCCGCATCGCCAGCCTGGTTGGCCGCTACTTCGCCATGGACCGCGACAACCGCTGGGACCGCGTGGCACAGGCCTACAACCTGATCGTCGACGGCCAGGCCGAATTCAACGCCGCCACCGCCCAGGAAGGCCTGGAAGCCGCCTACGCCCGTGGCGAGAGTGACGAGTTCGTCAAGGCCACCACCATCGGCGAACCGGTCAAGGTCGAAGATGGCGACGCCGTTGTGTTCATGAACTTCCGCGCCGACCGTGCCCGCGAGCTGAGCCACGTATTCGTCGATGCCGGCTTCAAGGACTTCGAGCGCGCCCGCCAGCCGAAAGTCGAATTCGTGATGCTGACCCAATACGCCGCCAACATCCCGGCCCCGTCGGCATTCGCCCCGGGCAGCCTGGAAAACGTGCTGGGGGATTACCTGGCGAAAAACGGCAAGACCCAACTGCGCATTGCCGAAACCGAGAAATACGCCCACGTGACCTTCTTCTTCTCCGGCGGTCGTGAAGAACCGTTCCCGGGTGAAGAACGCATCCTGATCCCGTCGCCGAAAGTCGCCACCTACGACCTGCAGCCGGAGATGAGTGCCCCGGAAGTCACGGACAAGATCGTCGACGCCATCGAACACCAGCGCTACGACGTGATCGTGGTCAACTACGCCAACGGTGACATGGTGGGCCACAGCGGCAACCTGGAAGCGGCGGTAAAAGCCGTGGAATGCCTGGACCTGTGCGTCGGCCGCATCGTCGACGCGCTGGAAAAGGTGGGCGGCGAAGCGCTGATCACCGCTGACCACGGCAACTGCGAGCAAATGTCCGACGAATCCACCGGCCAGGCCCACACCGCCCACACCACCGAGCCGGTGCCGTTCATCTACGTCGGCAAACGTGACTTTAAAGTACGTGATGGCGGCGTGCTGGCCGACGTGGCACCGACCATGTTGATGCTGATGGGGCTGGAGAAGCCGAAAGAGATGACTGGCACTTCGATTCTGGTCTGACACAGTTCAGGGGTTGCTCAAAACAGGCAGCCCGTCAATAATGGACTCGAGCGCGAAACCAGTTGCCTCCAGCGGCGATAACTGGCGTAGGAACCCCGCAGATGGCTGGATATCCGCGTAGGGTGAGACCTCCACACCCCTGCTTGAGGGTGTGTATATGAATATCAAGCAAGCACTACTTAGGGCAGTTCGAAAGAGCTGCCCTTTTCTTTGGGCGTCACAAAAGCTCGTAACGCTTGTAGAGCAACTCACCATGACGATGCTTGTTCAAGGCCTTGGCGTCTGTCTGCATGAAGTTCCACAGCACATTGCCAGCCTGAATATTGACCACCACCAGCATCTGCCTCCTGGATTCATAAGCCCCAATGAATGCTAAACGAGCGGAGCAATCGCTATAAGCAACACGCCATATTTCCAGAGGCCCCGTCAATGTGTCCAAGGCGAACCTGACATAACGCTCTCTGGCGTCCTGCCGCTTTTCAACAATGTGCTGCAGACAACTGCGCCTGATCGCTATTTGCCCCAAAGGCGAGGCAACTTCCACTTCCGAACAGCTCGAATGGGCAATGCCAAAATGCATTGCGACTATATCGATGGCCGCTTCGACATCGTTGCCGGCGGCCACTTCCTCAAGTGGACGCGCTCGCAAGGCCCGATCCAGACTACGAAGGTCGGGAAGCCCATAATCAAGCCACGTTTGCTGGCCTTTTGACTCGTGAATACAAGGCATTACTGACTATGCCGACCGTCGGATTAACAGGGCCGAAGAGTCTATTCCGAGCGCAAATGCACCTTCAGGGTGGAGCATTTCAAGGCATTTCGCGAAGCACACAAAACAACTGCAGAAGCACGACACGACGCTCTCTACCGCTCGTCGCCTTCAAAGGGCTATGGGACTTGCCCACAATTGCTTGCAGAATGCGGCCACTGGGCACCTAACTTGCCTGCCAAGCCGAATTGGGCGTTTTTTTTGCAGCGCTTGGCGGGCATACTAGGCCGTCCCTTTCCCTGGTGTCGCCCGCCTCTATGCTTCGCGCCTTGATTACCCTTGCTCTTGTCTGCCTGCTCCAACCGGCGTTTGCCGATGAGCGCGCACAAACCCAACAACAGTTGGACGCTACGCGTCAGGACATTACCGAGCTGAAGAAGCTGCTCGGCAAGCTCCAGGAAGAGAAGTCCGGCGTGCAGAAAGACCTGCGCGGCACGGAAACCGAGATGGGCAAGCTGGAGAAGCAGGTCCAGGAGCTGCAAAAAGAACTAAAGAAGAGCGAGTCGGAACTGGAGCGACTCGACGCTGAGAAAAAAAAACTCCAGAGCGCCCGCGTTGAACAGCAACGCCTGATCGCGATCCAGGCCCGCGCCGCTTACCAGAACGGCCGCCAGGAATACCTCAAGCTGCTGCTCAACCAGCAGAACCCGGAAAAGTTCGCCCGCACCCTTACCTATTACGACTACCTGAGCAAGGCCCGCCTGGAGCAACTGAAAAGCTTCAACGAGACCCTGCGCCAGCTGGCCAACGTCGAGCAGGAAATCGCCAACCAGCAGTCGCAGCTGCTCGACCAGAAAACCGCCCTCGACAGCCAGCGCGACGAACTGGACAAGGTCCGCAAGGAGCGCCAGCAGGCGCTGGCCAAGCTGAATGACGACGTGAAGGCCCGTGACGCCAAGCTCCAGGCCCGCGAGCAAGACCAGGCCGACCTGGGCAAAGTCCTGAAAACCATCGAGGAAACCCTCGCTCGCCAGGCCCGTGAGGCAGAGCAGGCGCGGCAAAAAGCGCTGCTTGCCCAGCAGGAAGCCGAAAAAAAGCGCGAGCGTGAAGCCGCCGAGGCAGTCGCCAGCGCCACTACCGACGCCCCGGCCCCGCGTAAACCGGCGCGTGCAGCGCCTGGCCCGCTGGTTTCCAGCGCCGGCGAATCCTTCGGCGGACCTTTTGCTTCAGCTCGGGGCAAACTTCCATGGCCAGTTGATGGTCGATTACTGGCACGCTTTGGTGAAACCCGTGGCGATGACACCCGCGCCAAGTGGGACGGTGTGATGATCAGTGCCGGTGCCGGCACCCAGGTCCACGCTATCCACGGCGGCCGTGTGGTATTCGCCGATTGGCTGCGTGGCGCAGGTTTGTTGGTGATTCTTGACCACGGTAATGGCTATTTGAGCCTTTACGGCCACAATCAAACTTTGCTTAAAGCGGCAGGTGATGTTGTAAAAGCCGGTGAATCCATCTCCACTGTCGGTAACAGTGGTGGCCAGGACACCCCGGCGCTGTACTTCGCTATTCGTCAGCAGGGCCGCCCGAGCGACCCGGCACAATGGTGCCGTACCCAAGGATAAGGGTCGCATCTACATTAGGAGTTCGTTCGACATGCTGCATTTGTCCCGCCTCACATCGCTGGCCCTGACGATCGCTCTGGTGATCGGCGCGCCTTTGGCATTCGCCGACCAGACCGCCCAGTCGGCCACGGCCGCGACCACCAAGGCCCCGCTGCCGCTGGACGAGTTGCGCACCTTTGCCGAGGTCATGGACCGGATCAAGGCCGCTTATGTCGAACCTGTGGACGACAAGACCCTGCTGGAAAATGCCATCAAGGGCATGCTCAGCAACCTTGACCCGCACTCCGCCTACCTGGGCCCGGAAGATTTCGCCGAGCTGCAGGAGAGCACCAGTGGTGAATTCGGTGGCCTGGGCATTGAAGTCGGCGCCGACGACGGCAACATCAAGGTCGTTTCGCCGATCGATGACACCCCTGCGTCCAAGGCCGGCATCCAGGCCGGTGACTTTATCGTCAAGATCAACGGCCAGCCGACCCGCGGCCAGACCATGACCGAAGCCGTCGACAAGATGCGCGGCAAGATCGGCCAGAAAATCACCCTGACCCTGGTTCGCGACGGCGGCACGCCGTTCGACGTGACCCTGACCCGCGCCACCATCACGGTCAAGAGCGTGAAGAGCCAGCTGCTGGAGTCGGGCTACGGCTACATCCGTATCACCCAGTTCCAGGTCAAGACCGGCGACGAAGTGGCCAAGGCCCTCGCCAAGCTGCGCAAAGACAACGGCAAGAAACTCAGCGGCATCGTGCTCGACCTGCGTAACAACCCGGGCGGCGTGTTGCAGGCCGCTGTGGAAGTGGTCGACCACTTCATCACCAAGGGCCTGATCGTCTACACCAAGGGCCGTATCGCCAACTCCGAGCTGCGCTTCTCGGCCACCGGCAACGACCTCAGCGAAGGCGTGCCGATGGTTGTGCTGATCAACGGCGGCAGCGCCTCGGCTTCGGAAATCGTCGCCGGCGCCCTGCAAGACCAGAAACGCGGCGTGCTGATGGGCACCACCAGCTTCGGCAAAGGCTCGGTGCAAACCGTGCTGCCGCTGAACAACGAGCGTGCCTTGAAGATCACCACGGCGCTGTACTACACGCCGAACGGTCGCTCGATCCAGGCCCAGGGCATCGTGCCGGACATCGAAGTGCGCAAGGCCAAGATCACCAACGAAGCCGACAGCGAGTTCTACAAGGAAGCGGACCTGCAAGGCCACCTGGGCAATGGCAACGGCGGCGCCGACCAGCCGACCGGCAGCGGCTCGAAAGCCAAGCCGATGCCGCAGGACGACGATTATCAGTTGGCCCAGGCGCTGAGCCTGCTCAAGGGCCTGAGCATTACGCGCAGCCGTTGATATGCGCCGTGGACTGATCATCGCTTTGCTGTGCTGTCTGGCGGGTGTCGCCCAAGGCAACCCCGCCAGTGCAGCCCCCGCTGAACACAAAGCCTACCTGACCCTGATCATCGACGACCTCGGGCAAAACCTGCCCCGGGATCGTCGTGTGCTCGCCCTGCCCGGCCCGGTGACCACGGCGATCATGCCCGACACCCCCCACGCCGCCGAATTCGCCCGCGAAGCCCACAAGGCCGGCAAGATCGTCATCCTGCACATGCCCATGGACCCGGCCACCGGCCCGTTCGCCTGGCACCCCGACCTGCCTATCGAAGAGCTGGGCAAACGCCTGGACGCGGCCTTCAAGGCAGTGCCCTACACCGCCGGCATCAACAACCACATGGGCAGCCGCATGACCGCCCAGCCGGAGGCCATGGCCTGGTTGATGGGTGAGCTGCAACGACGCCACAAGTTCTTCGTCGACAGCCGCACCAGCGCTAAAACCGTCGCCGCCGCCGAGGCGCAAAAGATTGGCCTGGCCAGCGTCTCGCGGGATGTGTTCCTCGACGACGAACGCACCGAAGCGGCCATCACCACCCAGCTGCAGACCGCGATCAAGCTGGCCCACAAACAGGGTTCGGCGGTGATGATCGGCCACCCTTATCCACAGACCCTGGCGGTACTCGAACGTGAGCTGCCCAAGCTCAAGGCCCAGGGCGTCGAGTGGATCGATATCAAGTTGATGATCAGCCTGCGCAGCAACCAGGCCATGGCCGGGCACGGAAAAAACGGCACTTACCGCTAGTGCTATATAGCTACCGCGCCTGACCGAGCGGACTCTTCGATAGTGGATCTTCGTATCCACTGGAGAGTCTGTAGATGAACTCACTGCAATACAAAGACCTGCTGATCAACTTCACCACCGAGTTCGTTCCTGTATGGAACGACAAAGGCACTCGCGCCGAGAAACCCGTGACCTTCTGGCGCCCGAGCACATCCTCCGACGCGCTGGGCAACTTCGTCCCGCTGGGTGATGTGGCGGTAGCGGGCTACCACAACATCAATCAACTGAACATCGTCGCTGTTGTCAGCGAAGTTGACCGGGAGAATGGCACCGCCTTGCGTCCCCCCGTCGACTTCGAGAGAGTCTGGGAACACTCGGGACCAAGGGCACGCGCCAATTTCTCAATCTGGCGGCCCACCGCTCCAGAAGGTTATGTGGCGATGGGGCTGGTCTGTGGCCTCGGTAACGACAAACCACCACGCAGTACCATCCGCTGTGTCAGAGAAGACCTGGTGACTCAGGCCTATGTCGACCAATTGATCTGGAGCGACCAAGGCAGCGGCGCCCACCGGGACTTCAGCGCCTGGGGTGTCTCCCCGTCGCAAGCAGCTCCTGGCCAAGCCTACCTGGCACCGGGCACCTTTACCGGCGCCGAGGGCTATGCCAAGCCAACCAGGCAAAGCCCGGTGCACGCCCTGCGGCTGGACCTTGCGCTTCATTCCGAAGATTTGCCGCCACTTTCACCCGAAATGGCACCAGGACGCACGATGCCGGAGCAGGTAACAGAGGGCATTCATGTGTGCGAACTGCCCTGGTTTACCGTGAACGACCCGACCCTGACGCCCCTGGAAAAACTGCAAACCTGCCCGGTATATCGGTTGAAAAGAATCGACCAGTACAGCTTGGTGGCCAGCGGTCAAAACACCACGCCAGCAAGCCAAACCTTCAGTTGGGTATTCGCAAAAGGAGAGATCAGTGACTTCTCCATGGGCCTGCGCTCCTTGACCGGCGTCGATATAAAGGCTGCCTGGGCACCCCGGCATCCGTTGAGTATCAGTGCCAACCTCAATCGCGACTTCACGCATACGGGCTTGACCGCACAAGGCTGGGAACGGGAGGGCGTGGCGGATGTGATGGCTTACATCCCGGCGAATAAATCCATCGCTGCCTACCTGGTCAAAAGCCGATACGAGCTATTGCGGGCTGACGGCAGCCAGCTCGGGCCAACCCTGACCTATGCCAGCGGAGATAACGTCTACTTCAGCGAGCTGCTGCAACCTGAAGCGGCGGTTACTGCTGTTGAGGAGCCAGAGGAAGTACCAGCAGAGGTGCCCGAGCCCACAGAAAACAACCTAGAGATAACGCCCCATGATTTCATCGACGACACCCTCCTGCCGTAACTGATCGAGGGCCGCCTGGAGTTTCGCCACTACGTCATCCGGCACGTTTTTGTTCAGCGCCAGGTACAGCTCCGCGCTGTTGAAACGCAACACAGTCTTGAGCCCGGTCACCCCGACCTGGCGTGCCAGATAACGGCCCGCCGGGTCCCCGGTGGCCCACAGGTCGATCTGGCCATCCACCAGCTTTTTCGCGTTGTCCTGATCCCGCAACACGATCACCGGCTTGAGCCCCTGCTTCTCCAGGCTCTCGGCGATGGCGTCGCCCTTGTAGGCGCCGATCTTGTAGCGCCGCGCCTGCTCAAGGTCGCTCAGCTGGATCTTGCTGTCAGCCTTGGCCAGCAGCACCCAATCGTCCGGGCCGATGGGGCCGACCCATTTGAACAGCGCCTCACGGTCCGGCAAGCGCGCCATCACGAACACGCCGTAACCGGGTTTTTCCAGGGCGAGTTTGTAGATCCGGTCCCAAGGGAACCGCAGGGTCAGGTTGTAGGAAATACCGGCACGCTGGAACGTCTCGCGGACGATGTCCACGGCAATGCCTTCGATGTTCTCTTCCTTGGCGAAGTTCTTGCCGTTTTTCGCCATGTTGTACGGCGGGAAGTTTTCCGTCAGCAACACCAGGGAAGCGCCGTCGGACGGTTCATCAGCGTAAGCCGAACCCGTCAGCAGAACGGTGGTACTGGCGAGGGCGAGCAGCAGGTCTTTGAACATGAAAGTTACCGGAATCCATGGCAAGCCCAGAGAGTGCCGCGAGCCTGCCATGGTGTCCAGTGACGTTTAGCGTACGACGATACCGCGCGCCGCCATGTAGGCCTTGGCCTCAGGCACGGTGTATTCGCCAAAGTGGAAAATACTCGCCGCCAGCACTGCGCTGGCGTGGCCTTCGATCACGCCGTCGGCCAGGTGCTGCAGGTTGCCGACGCCGCCGGAAGCAATCACCGGGATGCCCAGTGCGTCGCTGATGGCGCGGGTCACGCCCAGGTCGAAGCCGTTTTTCATGCCGTCCTGGTCCATGCTGGTCAGCAGGATTTCACCGGCACCCAGGGCTTCCATCTTCATCGCCCACTGCACGGCATCCAGCCCGGTCGGCTTGCGCCCGCCGTGGGTGAAGATCTCCCAGCGCGGGGTTTCGCCCGGGCCGGAGACTTTCTTGGCGTCGATGGCAACCACGATGCATTGCGAACCGAAGTGCTGTGCGGCTTCGCCGACAAATTCCGGGTTGAACACCGCCGCGGTGTTGATCGAAACCTTGTCCGCGCCGGCATTCAGCAGGTTGCGAATGTCCTGCACGGTACGCACGCCACCGCCCACGGTCAGCGGGATAAACACCTGGCTGGCCATGCGCTCCACGGTATGCAGCGTGGTGTCGCGACCATCGACGCTGGCGGTGATGTCGAGAAAGGTAATCTCGTCAGCACCCTGTTCGTCGTAGCGACGGGCGATCTCCACCGGGTCGCCGGCGTCACGGATGTTCTCGAACTTGACGCCCTTGACCACGCGACCGTTGTCGACGTCCAGGCAAGGGATGATGCGTTTGGCCAGCGCCATGGTCAGTCCTCAGCCGTTGTAGGCGTCGCAGTAAGCCTGGGCTTCAGCGACGTCCAGGGTGCCTTCATAGATCGCCCGGCCGGTGATCGCGCCGATGATCCCCGGCGCCTTCGCGTCCAGCAGCGACTTGATGTCGCCCAGGTTGTGGATACCGCCGGAAGCGATCACCGGGATCCTGGTGGCGGCGGCCAGCGCAGCGGTGAACGGTACGTTGCAGCCCTGCATCATGCCGTCTTTGGCGATGTCGGTATAAACGATGGCGGAGACGCCGTCGGCTTCAAACTGCTTGGCGAGGTCGATCACCTGGACGGTGCTGATCTCGGCCCAGCCGTCGGTGGCGACGAAGCCGTCCTTGGCGTCCAGGCCCACGATCACTTTGCCGGGGAACGCACGGCAGGCTTCGGCGACGAAGGCCGGGTCTTTCACGGCCTTGGTGCCGATGATCACGTAGCTCACGCCCGCTTTCACGTAGTGCTCGATGGTTTCCAGGGAGCGGATACCGCCGCCGATCTGGATCGGCAGGTTCGGGTAGCGCTTGGCGATCGCCGTGACGACTTCACCGTTGACCGGCTGGCCTTCGAACGCACCGTTCAAGTCCACCAGATGCAGACGACGGCAACCGCCTTCCACCCACTTGGCAGCCATGCTCACCGGGTCATCGGAGAACACCGTGGAATCTTCCATGCGGCCCTGGCGCAGACGTACGCAGGCGCCGTCCTTGAGATCGATAGCGGGAATAATCAGCATCTGGCAAACCTTATTCGATATTCAGCGTTGCTCGGGAAATCAGGGTTTCTCGAGCGCCCACAAGTCGCTTTCGATGCTTTCGAACCTTTCTTTAAGGTGCGTCTGCACATCGAAAATCGCCCTGTTGTAATAGTGCGGAGCAATTTCAGTGGTGAACAGTTCGAGGATTTCTGCGACCTCGAACGAGCCGAGCTTGAGCTCGAAGCGGTCTTCCATGAAACGCTTGATCTTGTCGGTGGCCTCACTCTCCTGCTGGGGAGTGAGGTTCAAGATCGGCGGCTTGACCTTCTTGGCCATTACCAGCGCCCGTCCCACGCGGCGAAGTTCTGCAGCAATTGCAGGCCATGGGTATGGCTCTTCTCCGGGTGGAATTGCACGGCAAAGCGCGAACCGTCGGCCAGGGCCGCGGCGAAGTCGACGCCATAGTGCCCGCCACCCACCACCTGGCGCGGGTTACCGGCGGCGATGTAATAGCTGTGCACGAAATAGAAACGCGCCAGGTCCGGCACTTCGTGCCACAGCGGGTGATCCACGGTCTGGCGCACTTCGTTCCAGCCCATGTGCGGCACCTTCAGGTGCTCGCCGTCTTCGTGCAGGTCCTTGCCGAAAAACTTCACCTGGCCCGGAAACAGACCGATGCAGTCGACGCCGTCGTTCTCTTCACTGCTGTCGAGCAAGGCTTGCATGCCCACGCAGATGCCGAGGAACGGCCGGTCCTGGCTGACTTCACGCACCAGGCTGTCGAAGCCCAGGCGGCGAATCTCGGCCATGCAGTCGCGAATCGCGCCAACCCCCGGGAACACCACCCGGTCGGCTTCGCGAATCACGTCGGCATCGCTGGTGATCAGCACCTTGCCGGCACCTACGTGCTCGAGGGCCTTGGCCACCGAGTGCAGGTTACCCATGCCGTAGTCGATAACCGCGACCGTCTGCATTACAGGACGCCCTTGGTCGACGGCATTTGCCCGGCCATGCGGTCATCCAGCTCCACGGCCATGCGCAGGGCACGGCCGAAAGCCTTGAACACGGTCTCGATCTGGTGGTGGGTGTTGGTGCCACGCAGGTTGTCGATGTGCAGGCTGACCAGGGCGTGGTTGACGAAACCCTGGAAGAATTCCTGGAACAGGTCGACGTCGAAGCCGCCCACGGTGGCGCGGGTGTACGGCACGTGCATCTGCAGGCCCGGGCGGCCGGAGAAGTCGATGACCACACGCGACAGCGCTTCATCCAGCGGGACATAGGCGTGGCCGTAGCGACGGATGCCTTTCTTGTCGCCGATGGCTTTGGCAAATGCCTGGCCCAACGTGATACCGACGTCTTCCACCGTGTGGTGGTCGTCGATATGCAGGTCGCCCTTGCTGACGATATCCAGGTCGATCAGCCCGTGACGGGCGATCTGGTCCAGCATGTGCTCAAGAAAAGGTACACCGATATCAAATCGGGCCTTTCCGGTGCCATCCAGGTTGATCGAGGCTTTGATCTGGGTTTCCAGAGTGTCGCGCTCGACGGACGCCTTACGTTCGGCCATCACCAGCTCCGCAAAATCATTGGGCGAAAAAGGCAGCCATTATAGGGGCGCGGGCGCTAAACAGAAACATCGGAGGGGATAAGACTGATGGAGTGTCGGGGATAGACATGTCAGTACAAGTGTGGGAGCAGCTTTGCGTGGGAGCGGGCTTGCTCGCGAAGGCGGTGGGTCAGCCAATACATGTGCTGACTGATCCATCGCATTCGCGAGCAAGCCCGCTCCCACACAAGCCCGCTCCCACAAGGGTTACGCGGTGTTAGTGGAACAGTACCGCAGTTTTCTGCAGGGTGACCCACACGCCCCACGCCAACGGAATGCCCACCGCCAGCCAGGCAGCCACCGCCAATGGCACGCTGCCGGAGGAGGCTTTCCACTCCAGCACGGTGCTGGAATCGGCGCCCTTGTCATGGCCCAGCGCCTGCTCGGCAGCCAGTTCGGCGTCGGTCATGAAGTACTTGTCTGCCACCGGCCGTACCAGCAGGTTGCAGATAAAGCCCAGCACCAGCAGGCCGGCGAGGATGTACAAGGTGATGTCGTAGGCGGCAGCGCGTTCAACGCCGATGCTCAACTGATACTCACGCAGGTAGTTCACCAGCACCGGGCCCAGTACGCCCGCCGCCGCCCAAGCGGTCAGCAGGCGACCATGGATCGCACCTACCATTTGCGTACCGAACAGGTCCGCCAGGTAAGCCGGCACCGTCGCAAAACCACCGCCGTACATCGACAGGATGATGCAGAACGCCGCCACGAACAGCGCGACGTTGCCCAGGTGACCCAGGTTCGGGATCAGCGCGTACAGGGCAAAGCCCAATGCGAAGAACACGAAGTAGGTGTTTTTACGGCCCAGGTAGTCGGAGAACGATGCCCAGAAGAACCGGCCACCGATGTTGAACAGGCTCAACAGACCGGTAAAGCCGGCTGCGATGGCCGCGATGGAAGCCAGTTGGCCGGCATCCAGTTGGCCAAATGCCAGGCCGTTACCCAGCAACTTGCCGCCGAACACTTCCTGCAGCAGCGGCGAAGCCATGCCGAGGATGCCGATGCCGGCAGACACGTTCAGGCACAGCACCAGCCACACCAGGCGGAATTGCGGGGTTTTCCAGGCCACGTTCACGTGCACGTGACGATGGGTGATCATCGCATTGCTGGCTTTTTTCGCCGGGGCAGTCCAGCCCTCAGGCTTCCAGCCGGTAGGCGGAACACGGTAGGACAAGGCGCCGCCGATCATGAACACGAAGTAGATCACGGCCATGACCACGAAGCTCTGCCACACGCCCACGCTGGTCGGCGAAGCGAAGTGGCCCATCAGGGCGGCTGCCAGCGGGGCACCCACCATCGCGCCGCCGCCGAAGCCCATGATCGCCATGCCGGTGGCCATGCCGCGCTTGTCCGGGAACCACTTGATCAGGGTCGAGACCGGCGAGATATAGCCCAGGCCCAGGCCGATACCGCCAATGACCCCGGAGCCGATCCACATCAGCCAGATCTGGTGGGTGTAGATCCCCAGCGCGGAGATCAGCAGGCCGCCACACCAGCACAAGGCCGAAACGACACCAGCCTTGCGTGGCCCGGCGTGTTCCAGCCAGCCGCCCCAGATCGCCGCAGAGCAGCCGAGGAAGATGAAGAACAGGGTGTAGATCCAGCCCAGCATGGAGATGGGCCAGTCGCATTGCGACGAGAAGACCTGGCTGATGAAGCTCATGTCCGGCGCGCAGGCGACCGGTGCGGTGATCCCCAGCGCCTTGGACAACGGCAGCCAGAACACCGAAAAACCGTAGGCCATGCCGATACACAGGTGGATCGCCAGGGCGGCCGGTGGTACCAGCCAACGGTTGAACCCGGGCTTGGCGATAATGCGTTCCTTGGACAGGAACGCAGGCTGTGCAGCAGTATTACCCGCCGCAGTGCTAGTGCTCATTGGTGTTTCCCCCAGTTATTAGTATGTGTCCGTCGGGCGCTCTCTCCCTCGGCCTTACACGCAAGGCGTGGCCGTTTTGTTGAGTAAAGCTCCTTTTAAACGCGACGTTTAGTCGCAGACGGCAGACGAACATGCGCAGATTAGCATCTGTGGATGACAGAAAAACCAAACTGATATCACCTTTCTGGAGTTATCTGATTTGTTTGACGCCATGTAACGATCCCTAAACAGCCATAGGGCTACGAGCGTTATACTCTTCGGCTAAATTTTAAAATCGACATACAAGGACTCGCCCATGAAAGCGTTCGGCAAAATCCTGGGTCTGGTACTTCTCGGGCTGTTGCTGATCATTGTGGCTCTAGGCTTTGCCCTGACCCATCTCTTCGATCCCAACGACTACAAAGACGAGATTCGCCAGATTGCCCGCGACAAGGCCCACATCGAGCTGACGCTCAATGGCGACATCGGCTGGAGCCTGTTCCCCTGGCTCGGTCTTGAATTGCACGAGGCCAGCGTTGCGACCCTGACCAATCCGAGCCAACCGTTTGCCGATCTGCAGATGCTCGGCCTGTCGGTGCGCGTGCTGCCGCTGCTGCGCCGTGAAGTGCAGATGAGCGATGTACGTGTCGAAGGCCTGAACCTGCGCCTGAACAAAGACGTGCATGGCCACGGCAACTGGGAAGACATCGGCAAGAATGTGCCGGACCCGGCTACCGCCGCCACCACGCCTGCCGTGGCTGAAGCGGCCATACCGCCCAAGCCTGAAAAGCCGCCGCAGCCGATCCGCCTGGACATCGACAGCCTGACCATCAACAACGCCCGCGTCGAATACAACGACGAGCAGACCGGCAAGCAGTTCAGCGCCGAAAGCATCCAGCTGAGCGCCGGCGCCGTGCACGAAGGTGCAAGCATCCCGGTCAAACTCACCGCGTTCTTCGGCACCAACCAGCCGCTGATGCGCGTCAAGACCGAGGTCAACGGCAACCTGCGCATTCAGCGCGCCCTCAAGCGCTACCAGTTCGAAGACATGAAGGTCACTGGTGAAGCCACCGGCGAGCCGCTGCAAGGCAAGACTGTGACCTTTTCGACCCAGGGCCAATTGCTGGTGGACCAGTCTGCGAATATCGCCGAATGGACCGGCATGAAGTTGTCGCTGAACCAACTGCGCGCCCTGGGCGAGCTGAAGGTCAACGACCTGGACAAGACTCCACAGCTCAGCGGCGCCCTGTCGATTGCCCAGTTTGACCTGGCCAAGTTCCTCGACAGCGTCGGCAACCCGCTGCCACCGATGGCCGCCGGCAGCCTGAGCAAGGTCGAACTGGTCAGCCGCCTCAAGGGCACGCCGACCAGCCTGGCGCTTGAAGACCTCAACCTGAAACTCGACGACAGCACCTTCACCGGTCGCGTGGCCGTGGATGATTTCGCCAGGCAATCCCTGCGGGTGCAGCTCAAGGCCGATACGTTCAACGCCGACAACTACCTGCCGGCCAAGTCCGAAGCCGCCAAGGGCGCTGCGGCCGCGCGCCAGGCTGAAGTGCAGAACAGCGAAGCCGGCGCCATGGCGGCCGGTGGCACCACACCGTTGCCGGACGCCCCGACCAAAGCCGCGTGGAGTACCGACAAGCTGCTGCCGCTGACCCGCCTGCGCACCCTGGACGTAAACGCCGACCTGTCCTTTGGCCAACTGACCCTGAGCAAGCTGCCGATCCAGAATGCCGCCCTGAAAGCCTCCGGCCTCGATGGCCAGCTCAAGCTCGAAACCTTGAGCGGCGGCCTCTACAACGGCACCTTCCAGGCCAACGGCAACCTTGACGTGCGCCAGGACATCCCGCTGCTGGCGCTGCAAACCCGCATCAAGCAGGTACCGGTCGAACGCATCCTGCAAGCCCAGGGGCAGAACCCGCCGGTGAAGGGCCAGCTCACCCTCGACAGCAACCTCAACGGCCGCGGCAATAGCCAGAAAGCCCTGATCGACAGCCTCAACGGTACCGCCAGCTTCGCGATCAACAACGGCGTGCTGCTCAACGCCAACATCGAGCAACAGCTGTGCACCGGCATCGCCCTGCTCAACCGCAAGACCCTCAGCGGCGACCAGCGCGGCAAGGACACCCCGTTCCAGGAACTCAAGGGCAACCTGACCTTGCGCAATGGCGTGGCCAGCAACCCCGACCTGAAAGTGCGCATCCCGGGCCTGACCGTCAACGGCGACGGTGACGTCGACCTGCGCGTGCTGGGCATGGACTACCGCGTCGGCATTATCGTCGAAGGCGACCAGCGCGACGTGCCGGACCCGGCTTGCCAGGTGGGCTCCAACTTCCAGAACATCGAAGTCCCGCTGCGCTGCCGTGGCCCGCTGGAACTGGGCGCCAAGGCCTGCCGCCTGGACAAGGACGGCTTGAGCCAGGTCGCCATCAAGGCGGCAGGCAACAAGCTCGGCGAGAAGCTTGAACAGAAGCTCGACAAGGTCAATCCACAGCTGAAAGACGCGCTTAAAGGCCTGTTCAAACGATGAGAAACGAGCAGTTTTCAACGGCGGTGCTCGACTGGTACGACCGCCACGGTCGCCATGACCTGCCCTGGCAACAGGGCATCACGCCTTACCGGGTGTGGGTCTCGGAGATCATGTTGCAGCAGACCCAGGTCAGCACCGTGCTGAACTACTTCGACCGGTTCATGGCGTCCTTGCCAACGGTCGAAGCCCTGGCTGCCGCGCCGGAAGACGAAGTGCTGCACCTGTGGACCGGGCTGGGTTACTACACCCGGGCGCGCAACCTGCAAAAGACCGCGAAGATCGTCGTTGCCGAATATGGCGGCGAGTTTCCCCGTGATGTCGAAAAACTCACCGAACTGCCCGGCATTGGCCTGTCCACCGCGGGTGCGATTGCCAGCCTTAGCATGGGCCTGCGAGCGCCGATCCTCGATGGCAACGTCAAGCGCGTGCTGGCGCGCTTTACCGCGCAAGAGGGTTACCCGGGCGAGCCGAAGGTCGCCAAACAGCTGTGGGCCACCGCAGAGCGCTTTACGCCCCATGACCGCGTCAACGCCTACACCCAGGCCATGATGGACATGGGCGCCACCCTCTGCACCCGCAGCAAGCCCAGCTGCCTGCTGTGCCCGCTGGAAAAGGGCTGCGAAGCGCACCTGCTCGGCCTGGAAACCCGCTACCCGATCCCCAAGCCACGCAAGACCGTGCCCCAGAAGCGCACGCTGATGCCGTTGCTGGCCAATGGCGAGGGCGCGATCCTGCTTTACCGTCGCCCCTCCACGGGCCTGTGGGGCGGTTTGTGGAGCCTGCCGGAGCTGGATGACCTGGCAGACCTGGAACACCTGGCCAACCAGCACTCGCTGGCGCTGGGCAAACACCAGGAGCTGCCGAGCCTGATCCACACCTTCAGCCACTTCCAACTGGCTATCGAACCCTGGCTGGTCCAGGTCCAGGAGTCTGCCCATCACGTGGCCGAGGCTGACTGGCTCTGGTATAACCTCGCCACCCCGCCGCGCCTGGGCCTTGCCGCCCCGGTGAAAAAACTGCTGAAGCGCGCGGCTGAAGTATTGAACGCAGGAGTT
Organism: Pseudomonas sp. F9001; assembly: GCF_013385435.1. Classification (NCBI taxonomy): domain Bacteria; kingdom Pseudomonadati; phylum Pseudomonadota; class Gammaproteobacteria; order Pseudomonadales; family Pseudomonadaceae; genus Pseudomonas; species Pseudomonas sp. F9001. The sequence goes on along the minus strand of NZ_JACAPX010000036.1, from coordinate 117,389 downwards.
CCGTCATGACCCGCACCATCATCTGCCGCAAGTACCACGAAGAACTGCCCGCCCTGGAGCGCGCCCCGTTCCCTGGCACCAAGGGCCAGGACATTTTCGACAACGTCTCCGCCAAGGCCTGGGCTGACTGGCAAAAGCACCAGACCCTGTTGATCAACGAAAAGCGCCTGAACATGATGAACGCCGAAGACCGCAAATACCTGCAGGGCGAGATGGACAAGTACTTTTCCGGCGAGGATTACGCCAAGGCCGACGGCTACGTGCCACCTGCTGAATAATTGATCAAATTTGGGGGTTGGCCCGTAAGCGACGGTAATAATTAAATATTTTTTGAAAACTTGCTTGACGACCCCCTGAAAAACCCGTTTAATGCGCCCCGTTGCCCAGATAGCTCAGTCGGTAGAGCAGGGGATTGAAAATCCCCGTGTCGGCGGTTCGATTCCGTCTCTGGGCACCACTAATTAGTTTCAGGTGGTGCAAATGTCATCTGAAACACACAAAAAACCCGCCTGGTGCGGGTTTTTTGTTGCCTGGCGTTTTTGACTCCTTCAGCCCCCGCCCCGCATCAACGTCAACACCGCAACCCGCTCCTGCTCGGAGATGTGAAAACCACTCTCCTCCACGCGCGCAATCCAATCCTGCGCCGAGAGCGACTCGCCAAAACGCACCAGGCGTCCGTAGCGCCTGAACACAGCCTCCAGCACGCTGATCATCGAGGGGTAGCTGCAGCCTCCGTCAAAACAGATGCTGAGGCCGCCAAGCCAGGAACGGCCGATCACGTGGGCACTACCGACGCTCTCGGCACCGGCATACTCAAAATCCATTTTTACTGCTTCCATGTCGCACCCAAACTCATCACCACGAAAGTACCCAAGCCTGGCAGGCGCCTGTTTTGCGGCAGGCTGCAAAGCGCTCCAATCAGACCAACCGGTCATCCAGGCGGCGACCATACAGTAAGACGATCCAAAGCGCCGGTTATCAACACCTCATTCCGACCCCATTGCTCCATCCTTAATTCCCCAGTGATCGCCACTCTTGTCGGCGTCACCACCGACAAGCATGTCAAGGCGACTGAGTCACTTCACCAGGAACACCAGCAGCGGGTTGTCATTCAACCGCCCATTGAACACCGGCGCCATGTGTTCCAGCGGCGTGCCGCTGAGCAGTGCGGTTTGCTTGCGCTCCACAATCACCCATGCGGGGCGCGGCAGTGTATCCACCAGCAAGGGTTGGTTGCGCCCGATGAACAGCGGCTGCTCGTCGTGATCCAGGTTCATGATGTAGCGAATCGCCCAGGTGTCCTTGGCCAGATCGACGAACACCAGGGTCCCGGGATTATCGGCACGCAGCTTTTCCACCGCGCTTACGAAGTTCCTGGTGTCGAATTGCAGATCCTTGGCCGGCTCCACAACCTTCACCAGCACCAGCCATTGGGTGGCCAGCGCAATCAGGCTGAGCACCACCAGGCGCTGGCCGACGTTGCCCCGCAAACGGCGCCAGGCAATCACGGCTGCGAGTTGCAGCACGATCAGCACACCCACCAGCGCCGGCACTGAAACGTCCGGCCAGTAGCCGTGCTTGTGCCACAGATGCCGACAGACAAACACCACGACAATGCCCAGCACCGGCAGGACCGCCACCAGCCACTCATAGCCACGCCGCACGCCGAGCAACCAGCCCTGGGCCTGGAGCAAGCCATAGGCGGCCACCGCGGCAAACATCGGGACCATGGGCACGATGTAGTAGGCGCGCTTGAAGTGCGGCACCGACAAGCCCAGCAAAATCATCAGGCCGCAGGCGGCCAAGCGCAGCATCAACTGCACATCGGCATCGTCGTGGCGGGCCGACCATTTGTGGCGCAGGGCAATCATCGTCGCCAGGGCCAGCGGCACCACCGGGAAATAGCGGTACAGGCTCAGCTTGAAGTAGAAGTAGAACGCCTCACCGGTTTCATCAAGGCGCCCGGTGAATTGCATCCGCAGCACATCATCGACGAAAGCATCGCCCCCGCTGATCCGCGCCAGTTTCAACAGCGCCCACCAACAGCCGGCCAGCAGGATCAAACCGACCACGCCGTGGGCAATCACCTTTTTCAGCAGTGCAATCCGCTCTTGCCGCGTACGAGCGGTGCCCAGCGCCCAGTAGACACAGGCCACCCCGCACACCTCGATCAACCCCAGCGGCCCGCGAATGGCAAACGCCACCACGAACAACGGAAAGATCGCATATTGGCGCAGACGCGAGCCCAGGCGCTCACCGCTATGCAGCAGGTAGAAACACCCCAGGCACAACAACGAGATCATCTGGTCCAGGCACACCGAGCGCGACTTCTCCAGCAACTGGGCAGTCAATGCGGTGAGCAGCACCGTCAGCAATGCCCACGCCCGACCGGACGGCACCAGCAAGCGGTAGACCAGCGCCATGACCCCGGCAGACGCCAGGGCGGTGGGCATCACGTTAGCCAGGTCGTTGGGCGCGCCGAATAAACGGGCAAAGAGATAGCTGAGGTAGGTCGCGGTGCCCGGATAGTCCGGGTAAGGCTCACCGTAGGTGGTAGGAAACAGGCTCGCACCGTGGCGAAACATCTCTTGCATGAACACGGCCCAGCGGCCGTCGAAGCCCTGTGGCTGCTGGTCCCAGATGCCCAGGGTGAACAGCAGCAAGGCGATAAGGAAAATACCCAGCGATTCCATTCGAAAGCGATTGTGTTGATCCATTATTCAGCCTGTCAGGTGGGGTAAACCGGCTCATGTTGCCGAACGCCACCCTGAATAAGCCCTGAACGGAATCAAACATTCATCCGCCTAACGACGAGCGGGCCAGACCAGCAGCGGCAGCAGGCGGATATAGAGTAGCTCCCCTACCAATTCCACCAGGGTTTGCGTGATCACCGCTGCAGCAGCGAGCCCACGGATCTCTTCGGGCAACGCCAGCGCCAGCGGCAGCACCACCAGGGAATTACGCGTGGAGGCGCTGAAGGTGACCGCCCGCGCCGTGGGCGCCGATAGCTTGAACAGGCGCGAAGCCAGCGCCCCCATCAGCGGGGCCAGCAACAGGAAGCCGATATACACCGGGATCACCGGCGCCAGCAGGCCGATATCGCGGACCACGGCGGTGATCTGCGAACCGATCACCACCATCAGCACCAGCGCCATGGCCGGCACGGGCAGCCAGGCCCAGGCATCGTTCCAGGCACTGACGCCCGGTGAGCGCCGGGACAGGGAAGTGGTCAGCACCGCCAGAATCATGGGCGCAACGATCAGCAGCAGGAAGGCCTCGACAAACGGCCCCACTGCAACCACCACCTGCGACTGCGCCCCCAGCATCAACCCCAGGTAGACCGGCAACAGCAGCAGTTGCAGCAACAACAGAATCGGGGTCGCCGCCAGCATCAACCGCGAGTCACCCTTGCCGATATGGGTAAACACCACCACGTAGTCGATGCACGGCGTCAACAGCACCAGCAACGCACCCACCAGGATCGCCGGGTGTTCCACCAGGCCCCGAGTCAGCGCCCACACCAGCAGCGGAATCAGGATGAAGTTGGCCAGCAGCAACGCGGCCATGAAGTGTTTGTTGCCCAGCCCCTGGCGCAGGTCCAGAAACGGGATTTGCAGGAACATCGCGTACATCAGCACGGCGATGGCGGGCGTAACCAGGGCGGCCACACCTTGAGCCATGGAGGGCGCCAGCAGGCCGACAACGGCAGCCAGCACCACGCTGGCAAAGTAGATCGGGATCTGGTTTTGTTCGAGGGTGTCGCGGGTCATGGGCCGGCTCTGGTGGGCGAAAGGGTCTAAGCCTAGGCATCTGTGCCGCTCAGGTCGAGCCTCAGAAAAATCCCCGGGGTCTTCGTAGCAGAAATTTGTTAGTTTCGACTTCTCATAAAACTGCGCACGGACCTTTGACACCCCATCGAAAGCGCAATGATCGAGCCTGTTCATGAACCTGCCAGTCCGACCTCAAGCCGAAGCATTCCGCGAGCCCACAGCCGATGGGCATTCCATCGGCGGCTTCACATGGCGCCATCCGCGCACAGACGTTGAACGCCCGGTCGTCATCATCAACGCCGCCACCTCCGTACGCTGCCGTCACTACTCACGGTTTGCCGATTACCTGTTTGCCAATGGCTTCGACGTCATCACCTACGACTACCGCGGCATCGGCGAATCCCGCAGCGGCTCGCTGAAAGGGTTCAAGGCCTCATGGTCCGATTGGGGCGTGCTGGACTTCGAAGCGATCCTGCAGCGGGCCCAGCGGGAGTTTGCCGGGCAACCGATTGATGTGGTCGGGCACAGTTTTGGCGGATGTGCGGCGGGGCTCGGGGCTTCCGGCGCAGTGATTCGGCGCCTGGTGACGGTAGGCGCGCAGTTTGCCTACTGGCGCGACTACGAGGCGAGCGGGCGCTGGCGGATGTTTGCCAAATGGCATGTGGTGATGCCGCTGGTGACAGCGGTTTTTGGCTACTTCCCGGGCAAGCGCATAGGCTGGCTGGAGGATACCCCGGCGGGCGTGGTACGCGACTGGAGTACGCCGACGCCGAGTTATGAAAAACGTCCGAGTGGGCGAGCCTTGCCCGAGTTGCCGTTTTCGCGGGTGAAGGCACAGATATTGGCCATCAGCATTACCGACGACCCGTTTGGCACAGTGGCGGCAATCGAGCGCCTGCTGGGTTACTTCGACGGCAGCGAGCGCACGCACCTGCGGATCGCCCCTGAAGATATCGGCGAAAAAGAGGTCGGACACTTCGCATTCTTTCGCAGCCAGTATCAGGATCGGTTGTGGCCGATTGCATTGGCTTGGCTGCAAAGGGGAGAGTTGGCCAACGGCACGCCGGGGCGCCAAGTGACGGATCGCACCTAGAAAGCCTTGGGATTTCTCCAGACCTGCGCTTCAATACCCCACCCCCAGATCCTGACACCAAGGACGTGAGCCCATGGCTTCGCCGAACAAGCAGCAAAAACGCGCCCACCGGGCAAAAGCCAAGGCCAAGCAGAATCGCACCCAACGCGCCGTCGCCACCAAGCCGGATGCCTTTGCCGGCGATGACAGCCGCATTGATCTTGAATCGGTGGATTTGACCGAGCTGTTCCTGGAGATGCGCACCGCTGGCGAAACCAGCCAGCAGGCGCTGTGTGCCGTGTTCCTGGCGCACCCGCTGCTGGCAGTGGTACTGGAGCAGGAAGGCGAAGAAGAAGCGACGGACTTTATCCTCGCGGCGCTGATCGAGTATCGCCAGTGGGCCACGGATACCGAGGATGAAGCGGCAGCGCTGGCGTGGATTGAATCGCCGGAATTCCAGGCCGATTACGTCGCGGCGTCACAGGCGCTTGTTAGCTCCGAAGGCTGATACAAAACGAAATGTGGGAGCGGGCTTGCTCGCGAAGGCAGTGTGTCAGTCAGCTCAAATGTCGACTGATCCACCGCATTCGCGAGCAAGCCCGCTCCCACATTTGATCAACGGTATTGCGACGAAAGCACTCCGTCAGTTAAGCACCGCCGCCCCAACCTTCCGGCCCTTGCGCCGACGCGACACCATCAGCCCCGCCGCAACGACCAGCAAGCTCAGGATCCCGGTGGCAATGATCTCCACCTGATGCGCCTCCTGGAACAACATGATCGTCAGCACGCCCACGATGAACACGATCACCGCATACGTCAGGCCCGGGAACAGCCACATCTTGAAGGCAATCTTCTCGCCCGCTTCCGTGCGCTTCTGGCGCATGCGCAGTTGCGACACGGCGATCACCAGGTACACCAGCAGCGCGATGGCGCCGGAGCTGGCCAGCAGGAATTCAAACACCGCCGCCGGCGCCACGTAGTTGGCGAATACCGCCAGGAACGCCGCGCCGGTAGACAGCAACACCGCCCAGTAAGGCGTGCCGCTCTTGTTGGTGATCTTGGACACCGCCGGTGCATCACCGCGACGGCCCAGGGAGAACATCATGCGCGAAGCGGTGTACAGCGCCGAGTTCAGGCAACTGGTCACGGCCACCAGCACCACCAGGTCAACGATCAGCTTGGCATTCGGGATGCCCATGCGTTCCAGCACGGTCTGGTAGGAACCGACCGCTGCCAGCGCAGGATCATTCCACGGCACCAGGGCCACGACGATGAAGATCGACACCAGGTAGAACAAGCCGATCCGCCAGATCACCGAGTTGGTGGCCTTGGAAATCTGCTGGCCCGGGTTCTTCGATTCAGCGGCCGCGATGGTCACGATCTCGGTGCCCATGAACGAGAACATGGTGGTCAGGATCGCCGCCAATACCGCGCCCATGCCGTTGGGCAGGAAGCCCTGGGTGTCGAACAGGTGCGAAACGCCGCTGACCTGACTGCCCGGCAGGAAGCCGAAGATCGCCAGGATGCCGAGGATCACAAACCCGATGATCGCCACCACTTTGATCAGCGCAAACCAGAACTCGAACTCGCCGTAGTTCTTCACACTGAACAGGTTGGTCGCGGTCAGCAGCAAGGTAATGATCAGGGTGAAGGCCCAGATCGCCACGCCGGGGAACCAGGCGTGCAGGATGGTCGCGGCAGCGTTGGCTTCCAGCGGAATCACCAGCACCCAGAACCACCAGTACAACCAGCCGATGGTGAAACCGGCCCAGTGCCCGATCGCACGGTCGGCATAAGTAGAGAACGAACCCGTGTCCGGCGATGCCACGGCCATCTCGGCCAGCATGCGCATCACCAACACCACCAGCGTACCGGCGGCGGCATAAGCCAGCAGCACGGCCGGGCCCGCCGCAGCAATCGCGTGGCCGGAGCCCACAAACAACCCGGCACCGATAACGCCGGCAATCGACAGCATGGTGACGTGACGCGGTTTGAGCCCCTGTTCGAGGTCATTGGAGCTTTGCGTACTACTCATTGACACACCTTTGCGAGGAATTGCGAATACGGTCCACCCGGTCTGGCGTCTTTCTCGTGAAAAGAAACCAACGGGGCGTTCTTTATTTTTTACGCAAGATTTGCGCCAAAATGTTACAGAGCCGCGATTGACGCGGGCTGTAGGGAAACTCAATAGCTCTCGTAAGTCACTGACACTAATGGCATTCCGCTATAGCGTTACTGTGCGACTCACTTGAAAGACGAATCAGCGCACCAAAAACACACACAATTTGTGCGTGACGCCCCATAAAAGGGCTGATAAGGACCGTTCGCCGGTTTAACCCTTCCAACACCCGGCCAAAGCTGGCACCATCGCGCCCTTTTTTACGCGAAACCTGTAGGAATACTGGTTCAAACGGCTGTTCGGTTGTTGATGGCGCGACACACTGCTGTGCCGATGCGACACCCTGCCGCAGACCGTCTGTTTACCGCCTGCAGGGCTGTTGGCTGTCATCCGGACGCTATGCTAGCTTGGCGCCTCGCCAGGAAGGCGGGCCAACAGCAGGAGCGCAATGAACACAATGAGGACCGCACATGGCTGAGGCCACGCCCGCGCTTGAAATCCGCAACTTGCATAAACGCTATGGTGAGCTGGAGGTGCTTAAAGGTATCTCGCTGACCGCCCGCGACGGCGATGTGATCTCGATCCTGGGTTCCTCCGGTTCCGGCAAGTCCACGTTCCTGCGCTGCATCAACCTGCTGGAAAACCCGCACCAGGGGCAAATCCTGGTGGCTGGTGAAGAGCTCAAGCTCAAGGCTGCGAAAAACGGCGAACTGGTGGCCGCCGACGGCAAACAGATCAACCGCCTGCGCAGCGAAATCGGTTTTGTGTTTCAAAACTTTAACCTGTGGCCGCACATGAGCGTCCTCGACAACATCATCGAGGCCCCGCGCCGCGTGCTCGGCCAGAGCAAGGCCGAAGCCACTGAAATCGCCGAAGCCTTGCTGGCCAAGGTCGGCATCAGTGACAAGCGCCATGCCTACCCCGCGCAACTGTCCGGCGGCCAGCAACAACGCGCCGCGATCGCACGCACCCTGGCCATGCAGCCCAAAGTCATCCTGTTCGACGAGCCCACATCGGCCCTTGACCCGGAAATGGTTCAGGAAGTACTTAATGTGATCCGCGCCCTGGCCGAAGAAGGCCGCACCATGCTGCTGGTCACCCATGAAATGGGCTTTGCCCGCCAGGTGTCCAGTGAAGTGGTGTTCCTGCACCAGGGCCTGGTCGAAGAGCAAGGATCGCCACAGCAGGTATTTGAAAACCCGCTTTCGGCGCGCTGCAAACAATTCATGTCCAGCAACCGCTAACGGAGCAACATGCATGCAGAACTATAAAAAATTCCTCTTGGCCGCCGCTGTTTCGATGGCGTTCAGCGCCACGGCGATGGCTGAAACCTTGAAAATGGGGATCGAAGCGGCCTACCCGCCGTTCAACAATAAAGATGCCAGCGGCAACGTCGTCGGCTTCGACAAGGACATCGGCGACGCCCTGTGCGCCAAGATGAAAGTCGAGAAGTGCGAAGTGTATGTCTCCGACTGGGACGGCATCATCCCGGCCCTGAATGCCAAGAAGTTCGACTTCCTGGTCTCCTCGCTGTCCATCACCGATGAACGCAAGCAGGCCGTCGACTTCACCGACCCGTACTACTCCAACAAGCTGCAGTTCATCGCGCCCAAAGCCAACAAAGACTTCAAGACCGACGCGGACTACCTGAAGGGCAAGATCATCGGTGCACAGCGCGCAACGCTGGCCGGTACCTACCTGGAAGACAAGCTGCCGGACACCACCGCCAAGCTCTACGACACCCAGGAAAACGCCTACCTCGACCTGACTTCCGGCCGCCTGGACGGGATGCTCGCCGACAAGTACGTGCAGTACGAGTGGCTGAAAAGCAAAGACGGCTCCGCCTACGAATTCAAGGGCGACCCGGTGGTCGAGAGCGACAAGATCGGTATCGCCGTACGCAAAGGCGACCCGCTGCGCGAGCGCTTGAACAAAGCCCTGGCTGAAATCAAGGCCGACGGCACCTACAAGAAGATCAACGACAAGTACTTCCCTTTCAGTATCGAGTGATCCTGAATGGCCTGCCCGGCGTGCTCGCTTGAGTGCGCCGGTCCTGAGCTTTGCCTTGCGAAACGACTAAACCATGAATTTCGACCTCTACGGATTCGGCCCGGCGCTCGCCGCCGGCGCGCTGATGACCGTCAAGCTGGCGCTCACCGCCCTGTGCCTCGGGCTGGTGCTCGGGCTGGCCGGCGCCCTGGCCAAGACTTCCCCGTACAAGCCGCTGCAATGGCTTGGCGGCAGCTACTCCACCCTGGTTCGCGGCATCCCGGAACTGCTGTGGGTCCTGCTGATCTACTTCGGTACGGTCAACCTGATGCGCTCCCTCGGGGAGTTTTTCGGCAACCCCGACCTTTCCCTCAGCGCTTTCGCCGCCGGGGTGATCGCCCTGGGCCTGTGCTTTGGCGCCTACGCCACGGAAGTCTTCCGCGGCGCGATCCTGGCCATTCCCAAGGGCCACCGTGAAGCCGGTGTCGCACTGGGCTTGTCGAAGGTCCGGATCTTCACCCGCTTGATCATGCCGCAGATGTGGCGCATCGCGCTACCGGGCCTGGGCAACCTGTTCATGATTCTGATGAAGGACACCGCGCTGGTCTCGGTGATCGGCCTGGAAGAAATCATGCGCCACGCGCAGATCGGCGTGACCGTCACCAAGCAGCCCTTCACCTTCTTTATGGTCGCGGCCTTCATGTACCTGGGCCTCACTGTCCTGGCGATGACCGGCATGCACTTCCTGGAAAAACGTGCCGCGCGCGGCTTTGCGAGGAGCACGCAATGAGTGGCGACTACAGCTGGCTGTCGCATTTCGACCTGGGCCTGAACTGGGCCGTGATCATCAAATGGCTGCCGAAACTGGCCCAGGGCGCAACCCTGACCCTGGAGCTGGTGGCCATCGCCGTGATCGCCGGCCTGCTGCTGGCAATCCCGCTGGGCATCGCCCGCTCGTCACGCCTGTGGTACGTGCGCACCCTGCCCTACTGCTACATTTTCTTCTTCCGCGGCACGCCGCTGCTGGTGCAGCTGTTCCTGGTGTACTACGGTCTGGCACAGTTCGACGCCGTGCGTGAAAGCTTCATGTGGCCGTACCTGCGGGACCCGTTCTGGTGCGCCACCGCCACCATGACCCTGCACACCGCCGCCTATATCGCCGAGATCCTGCGTGGCGCGATCCAGGCCATCCCGCCGGGTGAAATCGAAGCCGCGCGGGCGCTGGGCATGTCCAGGCCCAAGGCGCTGTTCTACATCATCCTGCCGCGTGCCGCGCGCATCGGCCTGCCGGCCTACAGCAACGAAGTGATCCTGATGCTCAAGGCCAGCGCCCTGGCTAGTACCGTGACCCTGCTGGAACTGACCGGCATGGCCCGCACGATCATTGCCCGCACCTACCTGCCGGTGGAGATCTTCTTCGCTGCCGGCTTGTTCTACCTGCTGATGTCCTACGTCCTGGTGCGCTTCTTCAAGCTGCTGGAGCGCTGGTTGCGGGTCGATGCCTGCCAGGGCCGCTGACGCCTTGTTGACGGGTGAGCACCTGCTCGCCCGCTTCCAGGCGCTGGATACGTTCCTCACCGAACATCAAGGGCTGTGGCGACCACGGCCCTTTACCCATCTGCAATTGCCGTGGGAAACCCAGCATCCCGAACTGGCCCATTGGCTGCGCCAGCGCTCGCTGGCCGAAGCGGAAAGCAGCCATAACCAGCCTCACCACCTGCCGGCGCCTGCGCCTTTCCCTGAGCTGGCCATGCAGTCGCTGAATCTCAGTGCTGTGGATAACTTACCGTCCCGCCCGCTACCGGCCGCCCGTCATCGCCTGAACGTCGATGTACCCGGCCGCAAATGGCAGCAGATCGAAGCCTTCGGCGCCGCGCTGCAATTTCGCCAAACCCCCGAACACTGGCTCGACTGGTGTGCCGGCAAGGGCCACCTCGGCCGCCGCCTGTTGCAACCCGAGCAGCAACTGACCTGCCTGGAATACGACCCGGCCCTCATCGCCTCAGGGCAAGCCCTCAGCGAACACCATCAATTGCCCGTCACCCATCGCCTGCAAGACGTGATGGCCGACGTACAGATCAGCCGCGACCAAACCCCGGTGGCACTGCACGCCTGCGGCGACCTGCATGTGCGCCTGCTCCGACTGGCCAGCGCCGCCGGCTGCCAGCAGTTGGCCGTGGCGCCCTGCTGCTACAACCGCATCCGCGCCGAGCAGTACCCGCCGCTGTCGATTGCCGCCCAGGCGTCGTCACTGCATTTATCGGTGGAAGACCTCGGCCTGCCGCTGAGCGAAACCGTTACCGCAGGCGCGCGGGTGCGTCAGCAGCGCGATACGTCGATGGCCAGGCGCCTGGGTTTTGATGTTCTGCAGCGGCAACTGCGCAAGAGCGATGCTTACCTGCCCACTCCGTCCCTGCCCGCGAGTTGGCTGGCCAAGCCGTTCGCCGACTACTGCCGCGAACTGGCGGCCCTCAAGGGATTATCCACAGGGGAACAGCATTGGTCGGCACTGGAGGCCCAAGGCTGGCAGCGCTTGGCACAGGTGCGAAACCTGGAATTAGTGCGTGGTCTGTTTCGGCGCCCGCTGGAAATGTGGCTGGTACTGGACCGGGCATTGTTTCTCGAAGAAAACGGTTACAGGGTTCAAGTCGGCAGCTTCTGCGAAACACCGCTCACCCCGCGCAACCTGATGCTGCTCGCCGAGCGCAATTAAAGGGCATTTTGTCGCAGCGTGCCCTGTGGATAACTCTGTTGATGGAATTCTGGCAGAGGCCCTGCCGGCAAGCTTCGCGGGGCAAAATGCTGACTGGTCATTTTTTGTTCACAAAATAAAACGCACGCAAAACAGGCAGTTGCAGCGTGATGAGAACCGCTCCGCAAAATTGCGGTTTGATGACAGGTCGAACCAACCGATTGTGCATAAGCATCTGAGGTTAGCGGCATAACCCGGGCTTTTCAGCGGGCAACCAGCAGGCGACAAAGCGCATTGATATCGTCACAGGCCATGCTTGCGGCTTGGTTATCCAGCGGATCGCTGCCAAAAGCCAGGGCCTCGCTGATCGCCGGATCCCGATGCACCACCTCCAACAGGCTGTCACCCAGGCGCTTCCTGAACACCTCGACCATGTCCAGGCTAAAGCCCGAGGTCTCGTCGAGTTGGTTGATCACGAAGTGGCAACGCAGCGCCGGCCGATCATCAAGGTGTGGCGCCAGCAACTGCTCCATCTGCTCCAGGGTGCCAAGGGAAGCCGCATCCGCCTGGGCGATGACCAGCACCACATCGGCCACGTTCAGTGCCTGATGCAGGTAGACGTTATTACCCGCCGGGGTGTCGATGATCACCGTGTCCTGCTCACCCAAGCCCAGGGCCGACAAATGTTGCGCCAGCCAATGCGGCTCCTGTTTCAGCCAGCGCTGGAGGTCTTCCTGCTGACGGATATCGGTTTCGCCAAACGTGATCACCTGGCAACCGGCAAAGCCTGAATGAAGGATCTGGCTCCAGCGCTCGTTGTGCAGGCTGGTGCGCCCGATGCCGGGCAAGGTATGGCTCAGGCCGAAGTGGTGATAGAGCGCGTTTTGCGGGTCCAGGTCCAGCGCCACCACTGGCTGTCCCAGGCGCTGCAAACCGCTGCTCAGCGCCGTGGCCAGGGTGCTGCGGCCGACGCCGCCATTGACCGAAACCAGCGCTACCACCTTCGCCCGGATGTTCGCGGCTTCGCGGGACTGCTCGTTGGCACAAGGGGAATGTCGGGAGAACGACGCGCCACTGCCCATATTGAGGCTGGCACTGTCGTCGACCGGCATGTCTTCGAAGAACTGCAGCATCGAATCCATCCCTTGAACATCACTGGCAGTCGTCTTATCGAACAACGAAAAAAGATCATCGGTACGGCTCATCGCCAACACTCCCTCACGACGCATCTTAAAGACGTGAAAGGTCAGCTGTACTGATGCTTACCGCAGGTCTTTTTGTGGGCGCCTTTGTGTACGCATTCTGTGACAAAGGAATGAAAGTGTCATTATTTTGGTGTTTCTGAAGAAATCTTTAAGACGAGCGGTAAATGGTCAATTTACTGACTAATCTTTATCGGGTCGTAAGGTGTTTGCAAATCCCGCTCCGGGATCTCCCAGATCAGCAGCTTGGGCGGCGTCTGCTTGAACGCCGGGCTGTCGAAATAAGCCTTGGCGGCGCCTGAAAATTCGCCGCCGTCCTTGCTGAAGTTACCCACCGGAGCGTTCAGGGCTTTTTGCAGGAAACCCACGAAATTCGAATTGCGCGAAAACGAGGTACCGATCAGCGCCACGTTCGGCAGGCCGGCGTCACCAAACAAATCGTCACGGTTACTCGACGCCCCCGGGCCATTCTCATGCGCGGTGCTGGCCGCAACCTGCTCGCCCACCGGCTGTAACTTCGGCGGCAACCAGTCGAGACCGGCCAGGCGCACCAGGTCACCCGGACGCGGTGCGAGCGGTGCCTGGGTAATGTCGAAGGCTTGCTCCGGCGTGGCCTGGATACCGCGCTGCTGGATGCGCAGGGCCACGGCGCGGGCGCCGGCATTCGAGCCGATTTCGCTCCAGTGCGTGTCGGTACGCAGGTAGGCATCCGGGCCGAGGGGTTTCAGGGTGTCGGTCAAATCCAGCACTTCAACGCCCGCCGCTTGCAACAGCGTGCTCCATTGCTGAATCCGGCCATCCAGCACGGTCGGACGATACAAGCCGCAACGCTGGGCAGCGGCGATGCGGGTTTTATCCGGCACCACCATCACTTGCAGATCAATACCGCGCTGGCCGAGCTGCTTTTTCAGGTCGATCACCGCGTCGGCCTTGGTGCGCGCATTGTCTTCGGCGTGGCGGTTGAGCTTCAGTTCATCGCTGATAAACAGCCAGCCCGGGCACCCCTGGCGCACCCGCGGCCCAGTGTCGCCGAACGCCAGCCAACTGGCGCCGCGCTCCAGGTTTGCCGCTTCGATGGCCATCGGTGCCTTGGACAATTCCTTGGCAAACCGATGGGTCACTTCACCGTGCAGCAGCATGTCGCTGTCGACCTTGGGCGGCAGGAAACTCACCGGCCCCTTGACCATCAGCCAGACGCAAGACAACAGCCCCGCCGCCAGGAAAGGCACCAACACCCAGCCCGCCAGGGGGCTGGTGCGGACGGCCAATTCACTCGGTGGGGTCGGCGCGGTAGGGGCGGGCATCGTCAGGCTTCCTTAGAACTGAAAGTACAGAAACGGCACGGCATCGCGGCTGGCAATCAGCGCGAACGACAACACAAACCCGGCCACCGGCCACAGGGATGCGGCCACCACAAACCAGGGCTGCGTACCAAAACGCTGCTCGCAGCGGGTCTGCCAGATCGGCGCGATGATGCACACCAAACCGAGCAACGCGGCCATGCCATGGGCCGGGCGCATGGCCACGGCCAACGCATCACCCAAGGCCATGCCATGCATGCCGAATTGGCCGGCGTACATGGTCAGTGCCGAATGGAAGTCCGGTGCGCGGAACAGCGTCCAGGCCAGGCACACAAACAGCAGCGTCAAGATGTGCGACAGCACCGGCGGAATGCTCGGCAGGCTCGAGCGCGACCACGCCCGGTCAATGCACAACGCGATACCATGGGCCGAACCCCACAACAGGTAGTTCCAACTGTCGCCGCCATGCCACAACCCGGCAATCGCCATGGTCAGGAACAGGTTGCGGTAGGTACGCCATACGCCATCGCGGTTACCGCCGAGGGCGATGTACAGGTAGTCCCGCAGCCAGCTGGACAACGACAAATGCCAGCGCCGCCAGAAGTCCTGGATGCTGCTGGCGAGGTACGGCCGGTTGAAGTTTTCCGGGAAGTGGAAGCCCAGCATCAAGCCCAGGCCGATGGCCATGGCACTGTAGCCGGCGAAGTCGAAAAACAGTTGCAACGAGTACGCCAGGCAGCCGATCCAGGCATCCACCAGGCTCGGGTTTTCCAGGTGGAAGGCGATGTCCACCAACGGCGACAAGGTGTCGGCCACCAGCACTTTCATGCCCATGCCGATCATGAAACGCCGAGCGCCAAGGCTGAAATTCGGCCAGTTGAAATAGCGCTGGTTCAGCTCGCGCCGCACCCAGTCATAACGAATGATCGGGCCCGCAATCGAGTGGCCGAACATCGAGATATAGGTCGCGTAATTAATGAAGCTGCGCTCCACCGGCACGGTGTGCCGATGCACATCCACCAGGTACGAAATCGCCTGCAGCACAATGAACGACAACCCGGCCGGCAACGCCACGCGCTGCCAATCCAGCGGCATCGCGCCGTACCAGGTGATCACCTCACTCACGGTGCCCGCGACGATGTTGGCGTACTTGTACCAACACAGCACCGCGGTGTTGAACACGATCAACGCGATCAACAGCCGCACCCGGCCCTTGCCGTCTTCACGGGAACGGTCCACCAGCAAACCGCCGACCCACGCCACCACGGTCAACACCATGTGCAGGAACAGGAACAGCGGGCTCAACCAGCCGTAGAACAGCCAGCTGCCGATCAACAGGATGACGTTGCGCCAGCCCGGACGGGCCAGCGCATAAATCAACAGGAAGGCCGGCAGGAACAGCGTGAGGAATTCCAGTGAGGCAAAGACCATGGTGGTGTCGGGCCCGATCAGTTAGCGAGCGTGTCGGAGGTAAACAGCAACCTCGAACCGGCGGCCGATGGCAGTGCGAGCACGCTGTAGCGTTCGCCGGCCTTGAGGGTGAAGGTCAGCGGCTGGCCCACCGGCGCGTTGGCGCACTTGAGCTGCACCGACAGTTCCACCGGGTTGATCATGCGGCGCGAAATCGCGCCTTCGGCGACCTTCTTGAACAGCTCGGCTTTTTGCGCCACGGCTTCCAGGCTCGCATCGGCGCAGGCGGCGTCGGCGTTGATAAAGGCCAGCGAGGCCTTCAGTGCGTTGAAGTCATCCGGCTGTTCGTGGATCACCAGCTGGCGCGTGCCGCCCTTGGCGTCCGGCACGGCCACTACGGTGGCGAACTCGCCCGGCGCGACGGTCACGGCCAGCTCGGAATCCTTGCCGCCCTGGCTCAACACACCCTTGATCGGGGTCTTGCCGCCCGACACCGGCAGGTAGTCAGACACCAGTTTATCGCCACCCAACACCAGGCTGGCCTTGGAACCCTGGGGCAGCAATTTCAGCTCGCCGTCGGTGCCGTTGGCCAGGCGCAGGAAGGCCGAATCCTTCTCCGGGCCGGTGGGGTAAAGCGGGATGTCGGCGCTGTAGGCGCTGACGCTGGCGAGCAAGGTCGCCAGGCCCAGGGTGATCCGTTTCATTATTGCGCTCCTTTGCCCACGGCGGCCGGTGGCAACTTCGCCAGGGAGTCGCCGATCGCCTTGGCCCACTTCTGGTAGCCGTCGATGGTGAAGTGCTGGCCGTCGGTGGTGATCCACTGGCCCGGCTTGGAGAAGGTCAGCGAGTCAACGTAGGTGCACGGCGCCACGTTGGTGGCGAGGAACTGCGACATCACCTTGGTGCGCGCATCATCCTTCTTGTACTGCGAACCGACCTTGCCCCACGCCGGCCCGACCCACACGCACTTGGTGCCGGTTTCGGTGATGGCCTTGGTCAGGGAAGTCACGCTTTTCCAGGCCCAGACTTTCGGGAACTGCGGCTCCGGGTACGAGGCCATGGTGTCGGCGATGATGATCACCACCAGGTCCGGCTTGTCCTTGGCGATCAGGTCTTTGATCGGGGTGGTGCTCATGGCGTTCTTGCCGAAAATCTCGGCCTTGCCAACCGGCAGGCGCTCGGCACCGCACTCGACTTTCTTCGGCACGATCCAGTCGGCTGCACCGGCGCCGCACGCGCCGATGGAGTGAACCTTGGCGCCCTGGGCGGTGAGGTTGTCCTGCAGCGGGTTGAGCAGTGAATCAGGAAAGCTCATGTGACTTTCGCCCAATACCAGCAGGGTCAGGCCGGCAATAGCAGAAGCGGAAACAGGCATGGATGACTCCTATCAAATCAATTCGAATAAGGGGAACGGTACGGACTGACCGGCAAGGGCATAGGCCCGCTCAGGTCTTCAAACAAGTAGCGCAGGTAGGCGTTACCGACGTACTGGCGATAGTCCTGGGAGTTGTCGAGACCGACTTCGCCACCCAGGTAAAAGCGCGAGCTGAGGCGGTATTCGGCGGCGGCGTTGAAGCTGTAGCCGATGCCGGTCTTGCTGTCCTTGGCGTATTTCGGATCGCCCCGGGTCGGGTCATTTTGGTAATCGCTATGCCCCGGGAAATAATCGACCGCATCTTGCTCGATATGCTGGATGCCCACCGAACTTTTTATCTGGTAGCTGAACCGATCAAAACTCTGCGCCCAGCGCACCGGCACACCCAGGGAGAAGAAGCGCTGCGGGCTGAAGTAACCGCCCTGGCCGTAGGTGTAGTAACCCTGGTTTTCCTTGAAGCCCATGACCGAACCGCTGATGCCGAGGGTCAGGGTGTCGGTCGGGGTATTGCGCAGGTACCAGTAGATGCCGCTGCCCAGTTCCAGCCGGGTGTTGTCTTCGACGTTGTTGCCCAACAGCTCGTGCAACGAGGCGTAGCCATACACACCGAGCTTCTGGTTGTCGTAGCTCAGGTCGCCACGCCCGCCGTTGGCGGTCACGCCGCCCCATTTCTCGCCGGTACGCTTGTCTTCGGAACCGGCAAAGGAGGTCACACTGTCGGTGACCGGACGCCGCGAAACGTTGACCCCGTAACGGAAGTTGGAGCCCTGGGAGAACGGCCGCGAGACGCTGGCGCCACCGACGATGGTGTCGTACAGAAAGCCCAGCGGGCTCACACCGATGTCGGCCTTGAGGCCTTCATCCGGGTTCTCCACGGCAACGGCCAGACCGACGCCTGTGTCGCTCTGGGAGCCCGCCGGGTTGGCCGTGCCACCGCCAAAGCGTGTGGCAGAGTCGCTCTTCACGCTGCCGGAACTCACATGCACCGGCGTCACGCGCAGCGCAACGTTCAGATCCCCCACCGGCATCCGCGCTTCAAACGGCGCCTCGACGTCAGTGATTTTGCTCAAGCCGCTTTCGCCATTGTTGCTGCGAACGCTCAAGCCCTGCACCAGGTAACCGGTGCGATCCCGCAGGATCGTATCCAGCGCACGACGTGCCGGGCTGAGGTTGGCGGTGTCGAGTGCAGCAATGCTCGACGGTGGCTCGAACGGCTCGTTCCAGTTGTTCGACGCTGGACGCGCGGAGGCTGCCAGGGCATTGTCCGGCACGACATTGGTCGGTGCATCAATCGGCGGCGGCACGGCGCCCGCAACGGTCAGGTCGGTGACCTGGCGACGCTGGCCCGGCAAGCCGACGAAGGGGTTGTAAGGCACGCCCTGGGAGCCGGCCTGAGCCAATTGCGTCTGGCTCTTCTGGCTGTTCTCAATCGCCAACGCCTTGCGCAGCAGTGCAGCGGCTTCGTTGTTCTTGCCCAGCCCCTGATAGATGCGCGCAGCCGAGGTGAGGATCTCGGGGTTACCCGGCTCCAGGGACAGCGCCTTTTCACTGGCGCTTTCCGCCAGGCCACGATCACGGCCTTGCAGCGCGATATCCGCCAGGCCCAGTTGCAGGCGAGCGTTGTTCGGGTTCTGCTGAATCAGCGGCGCATAAAGCTCCATGGCCTTTTTGCTATTGCCGCTGGCCGCGTACATCCGCGCCAGGGCACCTACCGCCATAGCGTCGTTGGGACGCTGGGCAAGGGCCGGCGACAGCATGTCGTAGGCCGCGACCAGGTCGTTTTTCTCACGCAGGGCATCAGCCTGTTTGACCCGGTACAGGTAGATCAAATCGTCGTAACGCTGGCGACCGGTTTCACTCAGCGGCTTGCCCTGCACTTCACGCAGGATGTCGCCCGCCTCGGTGTAGTGGTTGGCCTTGAGCAGCACATTGGCGTACAGCAGTTTCTGGTCGACGGTCGGGTTCGGATTGTTATCCAGAACCTTCTGCATGATATCCAGGCCCTGCTGCGTCGCGCCGACTTCCACATAAGCGGCCGCCAGCACCGCCAGGCGCTCAGGCTTCTGCCGGGTCATGGCTTCACTGCGGCCCAGCAGCGCGAGGGCTTCCGGGCGTTGGCCACGGCGGGCGGTCTCGATGGCGATGTCGGTCTGCTTGTGCAGCGCGATATCGATACCCAGCTCGTTCATGTCAGCGGTACGTTGCCCCGCAGGGATACGCGCGAGGGTCTCTTCAGCCTTTTTCCACTCACCCAGCTCCGCCGACAGCAGCGTGCTGGTGTACAGCGCGTCCGGCTGGTTCGGCTGCTTGGCCAGCAAGCCGTCGATCAAGGCACGGGCGTTGCGAATCTGGCCGTCGCGCAGGTAAATGCGCGCCAGGGCGAAGCGTGTCCACGGGTTTTCCGGGTCGGCATCAAGGGCTTGTTTGTAGGCGGCTTGCGCGGCTTTCAAATCGCCCCGCTGCTCGGCCAGCTTGCCGACCTGGGTAGCGCGCAACGCGGTGATTTTCACACTCGGCGCGAACTTCGCGCGCTCGGCGGGCGACACCGAGTCGATCAGCTTCAAGGCTTCTTCCGGCTGCCCGGATTGGGACAGCACGTTGATCAAGCCGCTCAGCGCGTCCGGGTCGCCAGGATGACGGGCGAGCACTTTGCGGTAGCCGGCTTCGGCGGTGTCGAACTGATTGTCCTGGGCCTGGAAACCCGCCAGTGCCACGGCAGCGCCGGGCTGGCCAGGGTTCAAGCGTTCGGCCTGGGCCACCAGGTCGCGGGCCTGGCTGCCGCGCCCGCCACGCTGGGCGTCACGGGCCTGGTTGAGCAGGTTCCAGTAGCGCACATCATTGAGCGCCGACTGCCATGCCGCGCCACCCGGCAAACGGGTGGCCTGAACCAGGTAGCTTTCAGCCTCGCTGAAGCGCTGCTGCTGTTGACGCAGCACGCCCATGCCGCCGAGGGCATCGACGTCATTGGATTTTTCATTGAGGCGCGCCGCCAATAGCGGCTCGGCGGTTTTCAGGTCGCCGTCATCCAGCGCCTTGAACGCCTTGGTCATCTGCGGATCACGCTGCCAACCGGCGCCGGTCTTGCCTTGGGCAATGCCCTTGTTCATCAGCGCACGGATTTCGCTGTCGTCCGGATGCGCCGCCAGAAACTGCTGGAACAACGGCACCTGGTCGCTCTTCGGCGGGCCGAGCCAGATCAGCGCAAAGCGCCAGGTTTCATCGGCGTTGCCGCCCACGTCGTTGTTCGGGGCCAGCTTGGCCAGGGCGCGGATGCCGTCGGCGCGGGTGGCCGGGTTACGCGCCAGATGCTTGGCCAGGAACAGCGCCACAATCGGGTCGTTCGGCCGCTCGCGAGACAAACGCTGCAAGCCGGCGATGGCCTCGTTCGTGCCCTTGGGCGTGAAGCCCAGGGTGTTGTAATACTCGCGGGCAAGCAGGCCCTGGGGCTGGCGCCCCTGGAAGATCTGGCGATACAGCGCCACCGCTTGTTCGCGCTCTTCTTCAGGCTCGCCGAGTTCACGGGCCTGTTCCAGCAACTTGGCGTTGGCCGGGAGGTTGACGGTGATGTCCTGCTCCAGCAGCAAGGCCTGGCGCGGTACCGGGCTCAGCGCCTGCAGGCGGGCCAGGTACTTTTGCGCTTCGGCCGGACGCTGTTGTTGCACCTGGATCAAGCCGATGCCGTACAGCGCATCCGGCTGTTCGGGGCTCAGGCGCAGCAGTTTCTGCCAGGTCTCTAGGGCGCGTTCCGGGTTCTTTTTCGACTGCCAGTAATAGCCCTGCTCGATCAGCAGGCTTTGCGGGTCAGTGGTTTCGGCAAAGCTGGCGCTGGAAGCCAGGGCCGCCAGAATCGCAATGGCTAGCGTGTGACGGCGCATGCAGACTCCCAGGATAATTTCACCGTGCCGTCTTGTTCGAAACGGTACTTTTGATCAGCGAAGCCCTGGCCGAACAGGCTGAGCATGTAGTCGTAGTAAATCGGCTGGGCGCTGTCCGGGGCCGAAGGCGCGAGCGCCTTGGCAAGGGCGTCGTCGACTTTCTGCTTTTGCAATTGCGCCAGGGCGGTTTCGCCCCGGGCCTGGAAGAAGGCCATGGTGGAGGCCGAGAAACCCGTCGGCGTGTAGCCGTTGTTTTTCTCGACTTCACCGGTCAGCACGTGGACTTTTTCCGGCGGCAAACCGCTGACCGACGCAGCAGTGGCACGGGAAATCCCGCCCAAGGCCTTGAGCATCGGTGCGGCCAGCGGGTCGCTCTTGGCGGTCATGCCGGCCCAGAGGTAAGTGCGGATCGCGTCGTAGCTGCCCAGGTCATCGGAAAACGGGTCGACGATAAACAGCCCGGTGTTCGCGCTGGTGGCGCGGTAACCGACCCAGTTGGCCGCCAGGCCATGGGGATTGCTCGGCAGGTCGGCGAGCATCTTCGCGTTGCTCTCGGCCACTTCGTTCCAGCCGGCGTTCGGGCGTTCTTTTGCAAAGCGGCGCAGTTGCGGCAGTACTTGATAGCTGGGGTTGAAGCGCCACAGGCCACCCGCGTGTGCATAGCCTACCGGCCCCGGCAACAGCATCTTGCCCAGGCCCGGTACGCGCACGATCAGGTTGCGTTCAACGTTGGCCAACACCAATTGCGCGTCGCTGCGGTACTGCGGTGCGTTCCACACGCGCGCGGCTTCGAGCAACGCATAGGCCATCCACAAATCGGCGTCGCTGGCGGAGTTGCTGTCGATCGCGCCCCACTTGCCATCGTCACGCTTGCCCCACAGCCAGGCCGGCAGGTTCTGGCCGATGTCGGCGCCCGCCATGTTGGACTTGGTCCAGGTCCAGAGCTTGTCGAAGGTCGCCCGGTCGTTGCCCACCAGGGCAAAGAACATCGCGTACGACTGCCCTTCCGAGCTGCTTTCCGTCGGCTTCATGGACGAGTTCAACACCCGGCCATCGTCCTGGATAAAGCGCTTGGCATAGTTCTGCCACAGCGGCCAATCGCAGGTCTGTGCCTGGGCGGCACCGGCAAGCAATGTGCTGCCAATCACCGCCAGGATCGCGCTACGCAAAGGGTTCATGCCAACCGCCGTTTTGCACGGGCACGCAGTGCCAGGTAGATCAGGCAGGTCAGCACCAGCAGCCCCAGGAAGGTAATCGCCAGCATCCAGCCCAGGTTCTGGGACAGCTGCCATTGCATGAATTTGAAGTAGTTCAGGTCGCCGACGTAGTACTGCTGGTCCGCGACCAACGAGCTGATCTGCGTGCCCTGCACCACCGCCAGGCTGCCCTGGATCGAGTCTTTGTAGTCGTCACCGCCAATCAGCGCCGAGGTCGCTTCAAGCAGGCCCTGAGGCTGGTTGCTGGCGATCAGCACCACGCTGCGCCCGGCCTTGAGCGGCGATTGGAAGCCGGCGAACCAGGTGCTGTTGCTCAGGCCGCTGAAGGTGATGCCGGCATTGGCCGTATGCTGGTTGGCCGCGGCGTCCGGGCTGATCCAGCTGCGCACATAACGTGGCAGGTCAGACAACAGGAAGTGGTGCTGCAGGCCGTCACTGGTGGCCGGCAGGTATTGCTGCCATTGCTGCAGCAGCGGCTGGTTGCCGCCGGTGGCGAGCACCAGCAGGTCTTTGTCGGCAACGCTTTGCACGTCTTTGGCCTGCACCACTTTGACGGCGGTGGCCGGGTAGCCGGTGGACTCGCCGAAGCGGCCCATCACAGTCAGGTAGGCGCTCAATTCATCGGTGCCGACGTTGTCCGGCATCACCACCGCCGACTCCGAAAGGTCAGCCAGGCGAGTGAACGGGAAGCCGGAATCGTTGAACACGCCGAGGTTCGGCATGGCGATAAAGTGCTGGTAGCTGCTCAGGTCCAGGCTCGAGTCCGGGTCAATCGCACCGCGCATGTTGTCGACGATGATGTCCCGGCATTCGCCTTCCTTGATGTAGTCGTACATGAAGCGCAGTTGCAGCTTGGACTTGGGCGAAGCCGAGCTGATCGGCAACAGGGTCGTCACTTCACGGGGCAGGGTTTCGTCTTTCTTCAGCTGGTCCAGCAGGCTCTGCCCACCGCCCAGGTTGCTCACCGACGGCAACGCGACAGACTTCATGAACTGGTCATTCAGGCCGATCAGCAAGGAGGAGTTGGTGGACACCTGCTGCGGCGTGTAGCGGTATTTGACGTTGAGCGGCACGCCCTCTTCACGCCAGTTGAACAGGTCGGGCGGCAGGCGCAGGTCGACGCTGATCGGGCCCGGGTTGTAGCCGGAGACGTTGAGCTTTTTCAGTTCTACCAGCTCGCCAAGGCGTACCGGACGGTTGCTGGGCAGCCAGTTCGGCGCGTCGTAAGGGCTGCGCGGGGCCAGGGTGTCGAGCCTGGTGATGACCACGCTGTTGCCGGTCAACACCGGGTTGCCCAGCACCACGGCGGTGGCGGCACGCTTGAGTTCGGCGCCATCCCGGCCGGAGACGATCAGCAGCTTGCCATTCGGGTCGTTGGGGTTGGTGATCAGGGTCAGGGTCGGCCCTTTAGGCTCAGGGACCGCCACACCGTGTACGTCCACGGCCTGGGTACTTTGCACCAGCACGATGGCGTTGCCCTTGGCCGGAATCTCGCCAAGGGTCGTCGGGAACGTCGCACCCCGGTAGCTGGCCAAGCCGCCTACCCACGACGACAGCGCGCCGGCAGCTTCCAGCGCGGCGTTGTCCGGCGCGCTGGCAAACACGAACGGCAGGCTGACCTGGCGCGCATCGCGCTTGTCGAAGAACGGCAGCGGCAGCACCGACAGGTCGTCTTTCAAGACGATCGGCTGCACCTGCACTTTCAGCTCACTGCTGTTGCTGATCTTGGCCCACAGACTGCTGTGCAGCGGGTCTTCACAGGACATGGTGTAGTGGCCGATGAACTGCAGGCTCAAGCGGTTGAATTCGGTGATCAGGTGCGCCGGAATCTGCACCAGTTTTTCCTGCTGGATACCTGCGCCCTCTTTGGGCAGCGGCAGGCTGGCGGCGACTTCGTCGTTGACCAGCACGTTGATCTGCGACAGGTCCGCCAGCAGCGCCGGCGAGTAGCTGTACTTGAGCAACAGTTGCGCGCCCTTCACCACTT
Organism: Pseudomonas sp. F9001; assembly: GCF_013385435.1. Taxonomy (NCBI): domain Bacteria; kingdom Pseudomonadati; phylum Pseudomonadota; class Gammaproteobacteria; order Pseudomonadales; family Pseudomonadaceae; genus Pseudomonas; species Pseudomonas sp. F9001. The sequence goes on along the minus strand of NZ_JACAPX010000036.1, from coordinate 93,380 downwards.
CATCGGCACGGATGTCGAAGTTGACGCTGTCGGACGCTTCCACGCCTTGCAGGTTCATGGTGTCGCGACGGCCCAGTTGCTTGAGGGTCAGGCTGTAGCCGTCGTCAGTGCTCTGCACCGCAACAGCGGGTGCAGCGGCCTGTGCCTGCGAGCCCAGGCCCAGCAGCGAAGCGATCATCAGCGCGAGCACGCCGCGCGACTGCGGGCGGGCAAATAGTGTGGAAGTCATGGCTTGTCCATCAGCGTATCGAGCGGTTGTGAGGGAGTGCGGCGCAGGGCCAGACGCAATTCATGCAGCGTGGCGCGACCCAGGGTAAACAGGCCGCCGATGCCGATGGCACCGACTTCACGCAGGGCTGACAACGGTGTATCGGGCTGGCCGGCGCCCCAACTCGCGGCCCAGGTGTCGGCGCGGGAAAACGTCAGGCGTACCAGTTCGCTTTGTTGGCGCAGGGACAGTGCATCGAATTGCGCGCCAATCTGCGCGCCCTTGCTGAACACCACCCGCGCCTGGAACAGGCTGTCTTGTCCGTTGCGCGACAGCACCAACTGCAACTGTTCGCCCCGGGCAATCTGGTGCCCGTCGGCGAGGATCAGGCCGAAGCCGTTCTGCGAGAAATCCTGGGTCGTGCCTTTGAGCACACGACCGTCGGCGCAGATCACACTGACCGGCAATTTCGCGCTGACCCGCGGCTCGGAGCGCACTTGCCGCGCTTCGGAAGCCACCGCCACTGCAGCGCTGGTGATGATCAGGTTGTAGAGGGTCCAGGTCAGGTTGATCGCCACGGTGACCGCGGTGGACTCGTCGCCCCAGATCAATTGATACAGACCGAAGCACAGCCCGACCAGGTTCACCGCCAGCAGTACCAGGTACGGCCGGGCGAGTTTCCAGTCGAAGAATTGCTTGTCGATGATCCCGCCCTTGTCGGTGACGTTGAAGCCGCCCGCCTTGGGGTTGACCAGCGCAACCAATACCGGCGGCAGGATGTACCAGGCCAGTACGGTCTCGTAGACCTCGTTCCAGAACGAGTGGCGGAAGCGCCCCTGGATCCGCGAGTTGGTCAGGCTCGAATGCACGAGGTGGGGCAACACATAGGCGACAATCATCAGCGCCGAGGCGTGGAAAATCTGCGCGCCGAAAATCAGGTAGGCCAGCGGCGCGGTGAGAAACACCAGCCGCGGCAAGCCATAGAAGAAGTGCAGCATCGCGTTGGCGTAGCAGATGCGCTGCCCCCACTTCAGGCCTTTGCCCAGCAGCGGATTGTCGGTGCGGAAAATCTGCGCCATGCCCCGCGCCCAACGGATGCGCTGGTTGATGTGGCGTGACAGGCTTTCGGTGGCCAGGCCCGCGGCTTGCGGGATCGCCAGGTAAGCGGTGTTGTAGCCCAAGCGGTTGAGCTTGAGCGCGGTGTGGGCGTCTTCGGTGACGGTCTCGACGGCCACGCCGCCGATTTCCAGCAAGGGCTTGCGGCGGATCACCGCACACGAGCCGCAGAAGAACGTCGCGTTCCACAGGTCGTTGCCGTCCTGCACCAGGCCGTAGAACAACTCGCCCTCGTTGGGCACGGCGCGGAAGGTGTCGAGGTTCTTTTCAAACGGGTCGGGTGAAAAGAAGAAGTGCGGCGTTTGCAGCATCGCCAGCTTGGGGTCCTTGAGGAACCAGCCGAGGCTGACTTGCAGGAAGGAACGGGTCGGCACGTGGTCGGCGTCGAACAGCGCGATGTACTCGCCGTCGGTGACCTTCAACGCTTCATTGAGGTTGCCGGCCTTGGCGTGGAAATTGTTGTCGCGACGGATGTAGTTCACGCCGATCTTGCGGCAGAAATCGCGAAAGTCGTCGCGACGGCCATCGTCGAGCACGTGGACGCGCAACTTGTCCTTGGGCCAGTCCATCGCCTGGGCGGCGAAGATGGTCAGTTTGACGATGCTCAACGCCTCGTTGTAGGTCGGGATGAACACGTCGACCGTGGGCCACTCCGACGGTTCGGTCTTGAGCCACACCGGCTCGCGGCGCAGCGGCCAGGCGGTTTGCACGTAGCCGAAGATCAGCACCACCAGCGCGTACAGCTCGGCGAGCACCAGGCCGTAGCCGAACAGCATGTCGAGCCAGGTTTCAAAACCCAGGGTGGAAGTCAGCCGCCAGTACATGTAGCGCAGCGACGCCACCAGCGACAACACCACCAGCGCGAGGATCGCCATGCGCCCGGGAATCTTGCGCAGCACCAGCACCGCAAGGAAGCACACGGCGGCAAACAGGCATTGGCTATAGAGGTCCAGCGGGGCGCTGACAATGCTCACCAACAGCAAGGTGCCGACCACACAACTGATCACCACCAGCACTTTGCGCAGCGTATCGGGCCAGCGATTGAAGCGCGAAATCGCGGCGTCCAGCCGCTGCTCGGCGCGCCCCGGAGTGTGGGGCGTAGAGGACGTAGTGTCGGTCATGGAAGGTCCGAATCGATGCGTTCGAGCAGCGTGCGGCACAGGGCGTGAATGTCCTGGCAGCCGAGACTGTTGACGGTAGGGTCGAGGGGATCGCGGCCGCAGGCCTGGGCTTCACTGAACACCGGGTCACGGTGGACCGTGCCGAGCAGTGCATCGCCGAGGCGGGCCTTGAACACTTCGGCCATGTCCAGGCTGAAGCGGTGGGCGCCGTCGAGTTGGTTGATCACGTAGTAACGCTGCGGTGGTTTTTCGCACTCAAGGTACGGCGCCAGCACGCTGTCCATCTGGGCCAGGGTGCTGAATGAGGAAACATCCGCCTGCACCGCCACCAACACCACGTCTGCCAGGGCCATGGCCTGGTGCAAGTACACCGTGTTGCCGGCGGGCACGTCGATCACCAACGTGTCCTGGCCATTCAACTGCAAACCGGCCAGGTGCCGGGGCAGCCATTGGGCGTCTTCGCCGAGCCAGCGATTGAGGTTTTTTTGCTGGTCGTTGTTGGTCTCACCGAAGGCCACCAGACGGCAACCGGCAAAGCCGCGCTCAGCCAGGCCTTCCCAAGACTCATTGCTCAAGCTCGTCGCGCCGATGCCGGGCAAATTCAGGCCCAGGCACAAGTGATGACGCAGGGCATTTTGCGGGTCCAGGTCCAGCGCCACGGCCGGGTGGCCTTGACGCTGCAAGCCGCTGGCAATGGCCGCGGTCAGCGTGCTGCGACCGACACCGCCCTTGAGCGAGACCACCACGATCACCTTGGGTGAGGATTGATCCGAGTACACCTCACCGGTCGGCCCTTCGACCACTTCGGGAGGTTGCAGGTGATCGGCTTCGCCCTGGGTCAGCTCTTCGAGCAAACGCAGCAATGGCGCCGACGGCGGCTCATCCAGCGCGACGGTGCAAGCGGTTTGGGCCGGGATGGGCACGGCGTCGAAACGCTCGGCCACCACGTCATCCTCAAGATAATCATGGACGGCGTACATCTCCCGGTAGCCATTTGGATTGGCGCCCAGCTTATTGAATAGTTTTGAAATATCGTCTGCGCGACTCACCCACGGCCCTCCCCGGTTATTACGCTTTAAAGGCGTTAAAAAGGTCAGCCCGTTGGGCTGACCTTGGTTTTTCTAGTTATGTGTTGGCTGGCGGCATTCTGTGATATCAGATTGATGGTGTCAGTATTTTGATGCTTTTTGATGAATTCTTTCCGACGAGCGGCTTAGTGCCGTATTTTTGACTTATTTGGCGAATTTTTATCAATTTCTTTCAGATCAGAAGCTTGCGGAGGCTTCTAACAGTTTTTCTGGCCGCCTGGTCAGGAAAAATTGCTTAGCTGACGAATCAAATTACAACTTAGTCATTAACCGCCAACGTTCCGTAAACCGGGTTAAACGATTCCGCTATTTATATGACGTTTAATATTTCGAAACAGAATACGGTAAGACTCGCCTTATTCAAGGGAAAAACGATGACCGTTATGTCGAAAACATCTAAGAGAAAGACCCTGAGGCACTAATACCTCTAATGGATAAGTTTCTGTATCAAGTTGTATGCAATCCCCTTCTCAACACATGCCGAGGCAAAACGCCGGGGTGCATGACACAGGCCGGATACCTCCCGGGCGCTCAATAGGCTCCAACGCAACACACACCCTATTGAACCTCAGAGGACACCACCATGAACCGCAACACCCTCATCGCCAGCAGCCTGTTTGCCTTGCTCAACGTTGCCGCCTTTTCGGCCCAGGCCAGCCCCAAGCTGGATGTACAGCAAGTACTGTCGACCGTGGACGATGGAGGCGCGGCGTGTGGCGTGGTGAATGCGCGGATGACCTACCTGGATTCCCATGGGCAGAAGCGGGTGTTTGAGTACAAGAAATTTGCCGATTCGTGTAACGAAGGCAGCTAAAAGCTGAACGACAAAACCTGTGGCGAGGGAGCTTGCTCCCGCTGGAGTGCGCAGCGCTCCCACTGTTTTGGGCCTGCTGCGCAGCCCAGCGGGAGCAAGCTCCCTCGCCACAAAATTTCATCTGAAGTTAAAAGGCATTAACCGCGAATACGGTGCTCGGTGAACTCATAATCCTCCTGGCAATCGCCAGTCGGGTCCGCCGCCACACCAGGTGCCGTTCGGTTTGAATCGGCTGGGTTTGCTGCGCATCGCGGACAAACGTGATGGTGAATCGGCCGTCGGGCTTGAGGTTGTTGTTCCAGGACAGGAACTGGCACTTGCCGCTTTCTGCACGCAGGCCTTTCCAGTGATCCAGCGCATGGGATTGGCGGGGTTGGGGTGGCTGAAACGAGGCCGCGCAGAGAAAACCCGGTCGGTTGCAAAAATAGTCAGAATTCAGGGGTTTACAGATGCTTGCCAATCGCTATAATCGTCGCCCTAACACGCCGGTATAGCTCAGTTGGTAGAGCAACTGACTTGTAATCAGTAGGTCCCGGGTTCGACTCCTGGTGCCGGCACCATACAAAACGAAGCCCTCGCAGAAATGCGGGGGCTTTGTTGTTTCTGGGGTGTTCATATTCTGTCTACGCCTGGCGCCCCAACTGAACAAGCCGGTGAGCCTCCAAAAAGACCAATTCCTGTAGCGAAGTCCCGCCTTCAGCGTTTTATGCAGAATTATGGGTAGCCAATAATTATGGCGTATCCATAAAAAGAGCTAATTCATGAGCACATGCCGCTGCGGCCCCGAATTTTCGTACACCCATATCAGCTTGCCTCCCCATCCTCCACCCCGCTAACCTCCCCCAGTCGCTGCAAAATCAGCGGCCGGATGTGGAAGTCCGTACTATGGCTAAAGGCGCTCAAACGCCCATGAACACCTGCCGGCGTTTTTTTTCGCCTGTATTCTTGTGTTATGGCGGCTGTGTGCGGGGCACTTCGGTGCGCCGGGTTCCTTTAGCCCCGGTCTTCCACACCTGCGCACAGCTGCCACCCTCATGTGGAAGTGAGATTGGCAGTTCCTGAATCGCTAAAGGAGCTTCGCCATGTTCAAGGTCACACCCAACCCGCCTCAAGCCCCAATCGACGCCAAGCTTCATGCCGCCGCACAGCGGGCGATTGATCATTACTTGCACCCATCAGACGATGCAGAACCTGCGGCGCGTCCAGGCAGTAATCTGTTCTCCGTTTCGCCCGATGTGGATACCGAAACGCTGCTGGCCAATGCCGCAGAAACCCTCTCATCAGCCAACGAGATGGTCTCGAATCTGGCATTTGAGTTGGAAGGATCACAAAGGGCAGTGGCATTGGGGATTCAGCAACTGATTGAGTTGAGTTCAATGCTGGTAGATCGAGCGTTGGAACAAGTCGCGCCTGCAACCCGTTAATTTCGACAGGCCAACAAAAAACGCCCCGAACCATCACGGTCCGGGGCGTTTTTCGTTCAACCGCTTCGCTTAGTGCCCAGCACTCTGCCCACCGTCCACATGCAGAATTTCCCCAGTCACAAACCCAGCCGATTCCAGGTACACAATCGCCTGCGCAATATCCCGCGCTTCACCCATATGCCCCACCGGATGCAGGCTGCCCAACGCCGCATGCGTCTCTTCCCCATGCATCGGCGTCTTGATAATCCCAGGGCTCACCGCATTCACGCGAATCCCGCGCTTGGCGTATTCAATCGCCAGCGATTTGGTCGCCGAGTTCAGCCCGCCTTTGGTCAGCGATGCCAGCACCGACGGCACGCCATCAATCGCGTGGTCCACCAAACTGGTGGTGATGTTGACGATGTGCCCAGCGCCCTGTTTCAGCATCTCGGTAATCGCCAGTTGGGTGATGTAGAAGAACCCGTTCAGGTTCACCGCCAACACGTTTACGTAGTCTTCGTGGGTGTAGCTGGTGAACGGTTTGGCAACGAAGATCCCGGCGTTGTTGATCAGGCTGTCGATGCGGCCAAAACGCGCTACGCCTTCGCGGATGACGCGCTCGGCGGTGGCCGGGTCGGCGATGTCGCCGGCCACGGTGAGGATGTCCGGATCCGTCGACGGTTTGATCGAACGGGAGGTGGCAACCACGCGGTAATCCAGCTCGCGGTAAGCCTTCACTGCAGCAGCGCCCAGGCCTTGGGATGCGCCGGTGATCACAACGACTTTTTTCGAATTGCTCATGATGAAACCTCTATAGGGAAAATGGGATGGTTCAAGCAGCCGCGGCGGACATTTCCCGCAGCATCTGTTCGTAGTAACTGACGGATTGCGACCCGGAGACCAGCTGACGGCCATTGAGGACCATGGCCGGTACGGAGTTGATGCCGTGCTCGCGGTAGAACGCTTCCAGCTCGCGCACTTCATTGGCGTAGGCGGTAGAGCCCAGCACCCGTCGTGCGCCTTCAATATCCAGCCCGGCTTCGGCGGCCAGACGCGCCAGGGTTTCGTGATCGCTGACGTTCTGGCCATCGCTGAAATACCCGCGCAACAGCGCCTTTTTCAACTCGAGCTGGCGCCCTTGCTGCAAAGCCCAAAACAGCAACCGATGGGCGTCGAAGGTGTTGTAGAAGTGGCTGCGCTTTTCCAGGTCGAAGGTGAAGCCGATGGCCGCGCCGCGCTCCATCAGCATCCTTTTGCCGCTGGCAACTTCCTCGGCGCTGCGCCCGTATTTGCGCATCATGTGGGCGACGGCGTTTTCGCCTTCGGCCGGCATGTCGGGGTTGAGTTCGAAGGGTTTGTAGGTCAGTTCAACCTTCACTTCGCCCGCCAGGTTGTCGATGGCTTGTTCCAGGGCGGTGGCGCCGAGGGCGCACCATGGGCAGACCACGTCGGAGATGAAGTCGATGGTGACGGGCGTGCTCATGACGGATTTTCCGCGAGCTGTTTGCGGTACTGGGTGGTGGTGATGCCAGCGTAGCCCCAGTTATCGGTGTCGACTTCTTCGATGACGATGTGGGTCAGGTCGGGGCGTTTGTTGAGGACGCGTTCGAGGGTTTCGGTGATCTCGGCAATGACCTGGGCTTTCTGCTCCGAGGTAACGCCGTCGCGGGTGATACGTACGCTGACAAATGGCATGACAAGGCTCCAGTGACTTGCCCATCGACATGGTGGGCAGGCAGTGAGGCCAATTTAAGAGGTTGCTTGAGGTGGATAAAGGTGGGGCGGAGTACTTCATTAGTGATGCTATGTAATCAATCGAGACGTCCGGCGCTGCGTTTTTTTTACTGCTCCCTGGAATAACCGCCCTCCCCGCGCGTCTTGCCTACAGGCTTAAGGCAGGCTGCAAACGCCTTGAGTGCTGGCCGATAACCCCTCACTTACGGACGTGCCCCACATGCTTAAATCCACATTCAAAACCCTGTTGCTGCCTACGCTCATGGCCGCCGCGATGCTCTCCGGCCAGGCCTATGCCGCCACCCCGGCGCTATCGGACACCACCGTGGTGCTGGTGCACGGCGCCTTTGCCGATGGCTCCAGCTGGAACAAGGTGATTCCGCTGTTGCAGGCCAAAGGCTTGAAGGTGGTGGCGGTGCAAAACCCGCTGACGTCCCTGGCCGATGATGTGGCCGCCGCCCAGCGGGTGATTGATGCCCAGAGTGGGCGAGTGGTTCTGGTGGGCCATTCGTGGGCCGGCAGTGTGATCACACAGGGCGGCACCAGCGACAAGGTCAAGGCACTGGTTTATGTGGCCGCGTTCGCGCCGTCCGAGGGCCAGAGCTCTGCCGAGTCCGAGAAAGGCTACCCAACCCCGCCGGGTATCGAGACCATCAGTGCCGACGCTTCCGGCTACCTGTATTTGCCCGCCGCGTCCGTGGCGAAAAACTTCGCCCAGGACTTGCCTGCCGACCAGGCCAACCTGATTGCCGTGACCCAGGGGCCGATTCTGGGCAAGGCGTTCGACGATAAAATCACGGTCGCCGCCTGGAAAACCAAACCCAACTATTACATCGTCGCCGCCAAGGACCGCATGATCGACCCGGGCCTGGAGCAGGCCTACGCGAAGAAAATCAATGCCACCACCACCGTGGTGCAAACCAGCCATGTGCCGATGCTGTCGCAGCCGCAAAAGGTCGCAGATGTGATCATCGCAGCCGCCAGCAAGCGCTGATCGCAGGCATAAAAAAACCCCGAACCAGTCGGGGTTTTTTATCGCCTTGAATCAGGCGCGACGCCGAATCAATTAGAAAACGTTGATTGGGTAGTCGGCGAACAGGCGGATCTCGTTACCACCCACGTTGTAGTTGCTGGCGTTGTTGGAAACGCGCAACCACGACGCACGGGCACGCAGGCTCAGGTCTTTGGCCGGGCCGCTCTGCACTACGTATTTGAACTGGTTGAAGATTTCGCGTTCGGTGCCACTGCCGCGGTTGGAACCGTCGTCAATGTTGGTGCCGCGCACGTAGGCGATGTTGTAGGTCAGGCCAGGCACGCCGAAGGCGCTGAAGTCCAGGCCGTAGCCTGCTTGCCAGGAGCGCTCGTCCTTGCCGTTGAAGTCAGACCAGTAGGAGTTGGCCAGCAGGATGGTGTTGCCACCGTCGCCGATGCCGCCTGCGTTGCGGTAGCCGCCGTACAGGTAACCGGTGTCACCGGTGCTGCGCTGGTGAGCCACGGTGAAGCTGTGCGGGCCAACGGCCCACGTGGCGCCCAGGCTCCAGATTTTGTTGTCGCGAGCGTCGGCGTCACCTTGGTTTTCCAGGGCGAAGCTACGGTCGAGCTTGGTCTTGTAGCCGTTGAAGTCGAAGGTCAACGATTGCTTCTCTGGCAGGGCCAGCACGTAGTTGACGTTGACGTATTGCTTCTTCAGCACGTCCTGCATGTTGGAAGCGTAGAGCGCTGCCGACAGGCTTTCGGTGAATTTGTAGCTACCGCCGATGTAGTCGATGCTTTTCAGCGCGCCACTGTCGGAACCCTCGGCGCTCTTGCGAGCTTCCTTGGTGAAGTGACCAGCGTCCAGTTGCAGGCCGGCGATTTCCTTGGAGACGATCGAGGTACCGGTATAGGTTTCGGACAACAGGCGGGAGTTGTCGTATTCCAGGACCGGCACGGCTGGCATCTGATCACCGTACTTGATCACGGTGTTGGAGATGCGTGCCTTGACGGCAGCGCCGCCCTTGGCCAGGTCGTTGGCCGCTTCGCCGCTGTCGCCTTGCTTGAAGAAGTCGATACCGCCAGCGCCGCTGCGACCTTTACCACCATCCAGGCGAATGGCGTATTGGCCGATCACGTCCACACCCACACCAACGGTGCCTTGGGTGAAACCGGATTCGAACTTGCCGATAAAGCCCTGGCCCCATTCGGCTTTGTCTTGCTTGCCGTTTTTGTAGTCGCGGCTGATGTAAGCGTTGCGTGCCGCGATGTTCAGGTGGCTGTCTTCAACAAAACCCTTCGATTGGGATTGGTCGTCAGCCATTGCTTGCGTAGCGCTCAAAATCCCCAGAGCGATCAGCCCCATCCGTTGCTTCAACATTTTCTTATATTCCTTATTGCTGGTTGAGTACGCGCTGTGACACCAGGCTCCGTGTTGCTTTTCTGGTGTCGACTTTCCCAGATAAAAAAAGGCCCGCGGACGACGTGAAATGCCGCGGGCCTTTTTTTATTGGGGAAGTCATGGCGGTTAGCCACAGGCGTTGGGGCGAATCCTATCCGCGCCCTTTACTGTGTGTCAATTTCGTGAATCTTCTGTATTTAGGCTAAAAAAGTCTAAGAAACATTAAATAGCCATCATTGCGCAAGGCTCTATCAAGCGCTTCCTGGATCTGCACACCCTTGCAGGCCACACATTGGTGCACTCGATTGGGTGGGTTGAATCGAAATTGCGACTCTTTGTCTCAGCCACTCAACGAAGGCTTCTGGCTTGCCCAACCAGGGGCTGATATCGAGCAATTGCAGCTGCCCATTCTGCTCCAGGGCCAGCGTGGGGAAGCCCTGGCCACCGACATTTGCCAGCCATTGGCGGCTGTCATTGATGTGCGCTTGAGTTGCTGCGCCAAGGATTTCACTGAAAGCGGCGGTGAAGGCTTGGGGATCCAAACCGATGGATTCGGCCAGGGTCAGCAGCACGTCCTTATCGGCAATTCGGCGACCTTCGACGTAGTGCGCCGTTTGCAAACGCGCCAATAATTCCAGCCCGCGACCGGCGATTTTTTCTGCGGCCAGCACGGCGCTGGTCGGCGGGGCTGAATCGAACACCGCACCGTGGTCCCGCAACAAACCTTCGAAATACGCCTCGCCAAACGGTTGCCCGGTGTACTCGGCGATGCGCCGATCATGGGGCATTACGTAGTCACGCAACTGCGGCGATACGGATTGGCGATTCGCGCCGGTCATCATGCCGCCGCCGTGCAACTGGATCGGTAACACGCTCCGGGCGGCGCTCAGCAGCGGCTCGGCGCCGTAACACCAACCGCACAGCGGGTCGTAAATGTAGTGAAGTGTGGCTGCCGACATGACGGGCTCCGATGGATGTTGATGACCGGCAGATTAGTCTTACGCACAATTGGGAAAAACCCCGGATCGGCTTTCAGACTGTTTCGAGAATCGGTCGAATACCCTTGAAAAACATACGCCGTAACATTTTTCAGAAAGGTCCGCCCAGGAATAGATAACCTGCGCAAATAGTAAGCATTACCATTAACGCGCTTTTATTCTGCCAACCTTTTTGGATACACACCCCGATGCCTGCCCTTCGCCTGACGCCCATGACCCTTGGGCTCTCTGTCCTGCTGTCTGCCGGATTTACCTGCGCTGCCACTGTCCTGCCGGAAACCTCCGTGAGCGCCGAAGCTGAAGAGGACGACCCGCGCGTCAAGGAAACCAGCACCGCCACTCGCACCGCCACACCCGTGCGTTATGTGCCCCAGGCCATCGACTCGGTAAAAACCGACAACCTGCGTTCCTACGGCACCAATGACCTGGGCCAGGCCTTGAGCGGTATACCCAACGTCAGCAGCGGCGCCGACACACGGTTCGACAGCCTGCGCATCCGCGGCTTCGACGCCAGCAACGACTTCTACCTGGACGGTGTTCGCGACGACAGCCAATACGTGCGCGACCTGCACAACATCGAACGCATCGAAGTACTCAAGGGCCCGGCAGCCGTGTTGTACGGCCGCGGCGGCCAGGGCGGCATCGTCAACCGTGTGAGCAAGCTGCCCCAGGCCGGTCGCGCCTCCAGCATCGAGGCCCAGGGCGGCAGCAATGATTTGCGCAGCCTGTACGCCGACCTCAGCACCGACCCCACCGACACCATCAGCCTGCGCCTGAACATGGGCAACCAGGACAACAACAGTTTCCGCGACGGCGTCAGCGGCAATCGCCAACTGTTTGCGCCGTCCATGAGCTGGCAACTGAGCCCCGACCTGAACTGGCTGGTGCAGTACGAATACAGCCGCTACAACCGCACGCCGGACCGGGGCATTCCCGGGGTCAATGGGAGGCCGGCGGATGTCAGCCGCGGCACCACTTATGGTGACAAGCGCGATTACATCGACGACACGTCACAATCCCTGCGTTCGCGGCTTGCCTATGAGCTGAACGACAGTTGGCAACTGCGCCATACGTTGGGCGTGTTCACCCTAGACAGCGACTTCGATAACACCTACGCCGTCAGTTACGACCCAAAAACCGGCAAGGTCGGGCGCCAGCGCTGGCAGCAGGACTTGACCACCCGCAACATCCTCAACAACGTCGAACTGGAAGGCGGCTTCACCACCTTTGGCCTGGAGCATCGCTTGCTCACCGGAGTGGAATTGGGCAACCAGCGCCGTGACCCGAAACTCTATCGAGCGCCGCTCGCCGCTGTGCCGAGCGTGGATGTGTACAACCCCAACCCGGACCTGCGCCACTACGGTCGCCTGCCGGCATTCAGCAGCAGTCACACCGAAGCGCAAAGCCAGGGCGTGTATGTGCAGGACCAACTGCGTCTGAACGATCAATGGCAACTGCTCGCCGGTTTGCGCTATGACCGCTTTGATGTGGAGTCCACCAACAAACTGACCAACGCCTCGGAACAGGTCGTGAGCCACAGCACCAGCCCGCGCGTGGGCCTGGTCTGGACGCCGCTGGAACACCATTCGTTCTATGCCTCGTGGAGCAAGACGTTCTCGCCGACCGGCGGCGGCCTGATCGGCATCACGCCCAATGCCACGGGCAACGCCAACGACCTGAGCCCGGAGCTGACCAAACAGAAGGAAATCGGGGTCAAGAGCGACTGGCTCGACGACCGCCTGAGCACCACCCTGGCGGTGTATGAACTGGAGCTCTACAACCGCCGCACCCGCGACCCGCTGGACCCGACCATCACCCTGCTCAGCGGCGAGCAGCGTTCCCGTGGCGTGGAGTTGACCGCTACCGGCAAGGTCGTCGGCAACTGGTACGTGCGCGGTGGCGTCGGCCTGCAGGACGCCACGGTGGTGAAAGACAACAATGGCTTTGAAGGCAAGCGCATCAGCGACGTGGCCAAGCGCAACGCGAGCCTGTTCGTCACCTGGAAACCGGAGATGGGCTGGTACGCGGAAACCGGGCTGACGCTGGTGGGTGAGCGCTATGCGGATAACGCCAACACGGTATTGTTGCCGGGCCATGGGCGTTGGGACGCACTGGCCGGGTTTCGGCAGAAGGAATGGGATGTACGGGCGGCGCTGAACAATATCAGCGACAAGACGTACTACGCGTCAGCGACGAGTGCGGCGCAGATTCAGTTCGGCGACCCGCGCAGTCTGGTGGTGACCGGAACCTACAGTTTCTAACAGGCTTGCGTGGCGAGGGAGCTTGCTCCCGCTGGGGTGCGAAGCGCCCCCAAAATAGGCGACTGTGTTTTTTCAGATAGAACTCGATGATCTGTTTTGGGGCTGCTGCGCAGCCCAGCGGGAGCAAGCTCCCTCACCACAAGGTCCAGTGCAACATTGAAAACAACCGTCAGCCTTGCATCAATTCACACAACGCCTGCACCTCGTCCTCGCTGAACAGCCCCGCCGGGTACCGTTCGCTCATCACCCGGCGCGGGTCGGGCGTCCTGATCTGCCGCGAACCGTTTGCCTTCAACCAGAGCGCCAGCGCGTGGATCGCGTCACCGTTCACCCGCAAAGGGTGGAACGTGCGCGTGTACATCAGGTTGATATCGGCATTCATTTCAGCGCTCTCTCCGACGGCATGAGCGGCTAACTTACTCAAGGTTTATGACAGAACCGCTTAGTCATACACCGTGCTGTGTGTCGCAACAGCGATACAAGAGCTATGCCAATGTGCCCGGTTTGTCGGCACTTGCACACAAAAAAGCCCGCGAACCTGACGGGCCGCGGGCTTGCTGTGAGCGCGCAAAACATGGCGCACTCGATTGCCGTTAAACCCGGCACCAGGCTGTTACAACTGCACTCAGTTTTTGTGCGGGGCCGGCTGTTGCTGGGTCAGACAGTGGATGTTGCCGCCCCCCAGTAACAGTTCGCGGCCAGGCACCATCACCACTTCATGCTGCGGGAACAGGCTCTGCAGAATCTCCTTGGCGCGGCTGTCCAGCGGGTCGTCGAAGCTCGGCGCGATGATGCCGCCGTTGACGATCAGGAAGTTGACGTAGGAACCGGCCAACCGCACGGTGGGATTGCGCTCCTGGGTGCCGTCTACCGGGTCCACGCCTGCGCATTCTTCCTCGGTGGCGTACAGCGGCCCTGGGATCGGCATTTTATGCACTGTGAACGAGCGGCCCTGGGCGTCGGTGCTGCTTTGCAGTACGTCCATGGCGGCATGGCAGCGCGCATAGTTCGGGTCTTGCGGGTCGTCGGTCCAGGCCAGCAACACTTCGCCCGGGCGTACGTAGCAGCAGAAGTTATCCACATGCCCGTCGGTTTCGTCGTTGAACAGGCCATCCGGCAACCAGATGATCTTATCCACCGCCAGGTTGGCGCTGAGCACCGCTTCGATTTCCTCACGCTGCAGGTGCGGGTTGCGATTGCGGTTAAGCAGGCATTCTTCGGTGGTGATCAGGGTGCCTTCGCCGTCGACGTGGATCGAACCGCCTTCCAGCACAAACCCTTCGGTGCGATAACGCGGGCTGCGCTCGATCTCGAGGATCTTGCCGCCCACCTGGGAGTCGCGGTTCCACGGCGAGTACAAGCCACCATCAAAACCGCCCCAGGCGTTGAAGTCCCAGTTCACACCGCGCACTTCACCGCTGTTGTTGATCACGAAGGTCGGCCCGGTATCGCGGACCCAGGCGTCGTCGCTGGACATTTCCACCAGGCGAATATTCGGCACGTCCAGGCGCGCCCGGGCGTTTTCGTACTGGCCGGCCGAGACCGCCACGGTCACCGGTTCAAAACGTGCGATGGCCTTGGCCACCGCCACATGGGCGGCCTGCGCCGGCTTGCCGCCCAGGCGCCAGTTGTCCGGGCGCTCGGGCCAGATCATCCAGGTTTGGGTCTGTGGCGCCCATTCGGCAGGCATGTAGAAGCCGTCGGCGCGGGGGGTGCTGTGCAAAGTGGTCATGGCGATTCAGGACTCCAGGGAACCGTCGAGGGTTTTAAGCGCACCATACAGGTTCGGACGGCGGTCGCGGAACGAACCCCAGGCGCTGCGAATGTGTTCAAGTTCATCGAGATCGAAGCGGTGCACCAGGATGCCTTCTTCGGTTTCGTTGAGTTCTTCTACTTTCTCGCCGAACTGATTGGCAATGAAGGACGAGCCGTAGAAGGTGATGTCGTAGCCGTCTTGCTCCTCGTTACCGATGCGGTTGCTGGCGATCAGCGGCATCAGGTTGGCGCCGGCATGGCCTTGCTGTACCCGCTGCCAGTGGTCACGGGACGAAATTGTCTTGTCGTGGGGCTCGCTGCCGATGGCGGTCGGGTAGAACAGGATTTCCGCGCCTTGCAGCGCCATGCTGCGGGCGGCTTCCGGGAACCACTGGTCCCAGCAGATGCCCACGCCGATCTTCGCGTAGCGGGTGTTCCACACCTTGAAGCCGGTGTCGCCGGGGTTGAAGTAATACTTTTCATGGTAGCCCGGGCCGTCCGGGATGTGGCTTTTCCGATAAATCCCGAGGTTGGAGCCGTCAGCGTCGATGATCGCAATGCTGTTGAAACGCGCGCGGCCGGCCAGTTCATAGAAACTGATGGGCAACACCACCTGCAGTTCCCGGGCGACCTTCTGGAAGTGCTTGATCGCGACGTTATCTTCAACCGTGGTCGCCAGTTGCAGGTAGTCCGGGTTCGGCTTCTGGCAGAAGTACGGGGCCTCGAACAGTTCCTGGATCAGGATGATCTGCGCGCCCTTGGCGGCGGCCTCACGCACCAGCCTTTCAGCGGTTTCGAGATTGGCATCAAGGTCCCAGGAACAGGCCATCTGGGTCGCGGCAACGGTAACGATACGACTCATGAATCATCTCCTCGGCGGCGGGCAAGTGTTCGCCTTTATAGCGGATAAAAATCGGCTTTTGAAGCTAATAAATATCCGCTCATCGAAAAATGATCAAATTTTACCGATAACAATCGAGTTTATTGTTACAAGCCTTCCTCCAGAACCTTCGCCAGCATGTCGACGAAGAAATCCACACTGTGCCGTGAGGTGACCATCGGCGGCTTGATCTTGAGGATGTTCAGGTAGTCGCCGGTGGGCTGCATGAAGATCCCCAGTTCCCGCAGCCGGTCACACAGCAGCGCGGTCTCTTCGGTGGCCGGTTCCAGGGTCTGTCGATCGCGGACCAATTCCAGCCCCAGGTAAAACCCGGAACCATGCACCGCGCCCACCAATGGATACTGCTCGATCAGCGCCTCCAACCGCGCCTTGAAGTGTCCGCCCACCTCCTGGGCGTTTTCCCACAGCTTTTCTTCCTCCATCACATCCAGCACCGCCATGCCGATCCGGCAACTCACCGGGCTGCCTCCCGATGAGGAGAAGAAGTAACCCTCGGCCTCCAGCGCCTCGGCGATTTCCCGGCGGGTGATCACCGCGCCCAACGGCTGGCCATTGCCCATGCCCTTGGCCATGGTGATGATGTCCGGCACCACGCCCTGCTCTTCAAAGCCCCAGAAGAAATGCCCCATGCGGCCGTAGCCCACCTGCACTTCGTCGGCGATGCACACGCCGCCCTGCTCACGAACCAGCGCGTACACCTGCTGCAAATATCCCGGCGGCAAAGAAATCCCGCCGGCATTGCCGTACACCGGCTCGCAAATGAAACCCGCCAGCTGGCGATTCTGCGCGGCGATTTTCGCCAGGTTGTGTTCCACGCTGCGTACGTAGTCGGGGGCGCTGTCCTGCCCGCGAAACTCGCCGCGATAGGTATTCGGCGCGGTCACCGGGTGCACCCAGTCCGGGCGGCTGCTCAAGGCCTGGGGGTTGTCGGCAATCGAGGTCGACACCGCATCCGCCGCCACCGACCAGCCGTGGTACGCCTCCAGCACGCTGAGCATGTCGCGCCCGCCGCTGTAGGCCCAGGCCAGGCGAATCGCCAGGTCGTTGGCCTCGGTGCCGCTGTTGACCAGGAACACCCGGTCCATGGAGTCCGGCGCCAGCGCCAGCAAACGCTCGGAGAATTCGGCAATCGCCGCATAGTGGAAGCGCGAGTTGGTGTTGAGCAGCGACCATTGCCGCGCCGCCACCTCGGCCATGCGCGGATGACCGTGGCCGAGGACGGCGACGTTGTTGAGCATGTCGAGGTAGGAACGGCCCTGCATGTCGATCAAATGGTTGCGCCAGCCGCGCTCGATGCGCGGCGGGTCGACGTAATAGTGCTTCTGCGAGCGGGCGAAGCTGGCATCCCGACGCGCCAGCAGGGCTTCGGGGTCCAGCTCCGGCTCGGCGTCGCAGGCCAGCCCCAGCAAGGTAGCCGGGGATGGGCAGAGCGTTTGCCATGCCGCCGCCCGGGAAGGCGTGCAGAACAGCGGCGGCTCAAGCTCGGCGCGGCACAGTTGTACTGTCAGCGGCGCGACCACGTCGCCGATTACCTGGCCTTTTACCACTGCGGCGCCGTGCTTCAACAAGGCGTTCACGCCCCACAACCGAACACTCAACTGGGCGCTATGCAGGCTCAGCAGGCCTTCGGCGCCATAGCGCAAGGTGCCGGCGAACGGTGCTTCCACCGTGGCGCCCAAGGGCATGTGCAGTTCTACGTGAAGCGCGAAGGTGTCGGGCTCGACGGCACTGTCGGGTTGGGTGCGGGACAGACGGTATTGACCATAACGACTGGCTGCCAGGCCATGGACCACGGCCGCTTGTTCCAGCAATCGGCGATCAATGCCCTCCTGCTCCCAGTTACCGGCCTCGAAATGCGGGCTGAGCACGCCCAGATCGATCAACGCGAATTCACGCCCAACGAGCCCCGGCAACAAAGGCGCGAAGCCTTCACCGACAATCGGCGGCAATTCGGCACCGACGCAGTTCAGGATCGCCGCCTCCATCAATTCAAAGGGCACCGAGGTGGCTACGTGGAAAATTTCCCACTCATGCTCGGCATTCTTCAACAGGTACGCGTTATCCGGGTCCAGGCGTTGCTGCTGTTCACTGCTCAGCACCAACACCGCGGCCCGCGCGACGATCAGCGGCCATAGCACCTGCAACTCTTCGCGCTGCAACGGCGTGATCCGGTGGCACGCCTGGATCGCCGGCAGGATCGCGAACGGATCACCCTCGGCATGATGCAGCAGCGCCGCGCAGGTCACCGACAGGTCGGCAATGCGCCAGGTGCGCACCAGGTCGCCAAAATCGATCACCCCCTCAATCTGCCAATGCCGCTGGGCATCACGCTGCCAGACCACGTTGTCATCGGTGATGTCCATGTGCACGGCTTGCCAGGGCAGGCGGTCGGCCAACGGCAGCAGACGCTGCCCGACCTGCTCCACCACGCGCTCGAGCCCGGCCCGGTGCGGGAGGTTTTCGAGAGTCGCCAGCAAATGAGTGATCAGCTCAAGGGCATGGCGTGGGTCCCATTGCAGGGTACGTTCCAGGCCCGGATGCTCGAAGTCGGCCAGCGCCTGGCTCATCCGCCCGCAGAGTTCGCCGAAGCCTGCGATCACCTCGCGCCCCAGATGGGGCAGATGGGTCAGCGGCTGGCCGTCGATGTAGTCCAGCAACCGCAGGTGCACGGTTTGCCCGGCGACGGTCTCGGTCAACAATTCTTCGCCAGCAAGCGACGAGATCACCTTGGGCACCCGTACATCCGAATGGCCCTGCAGATGCTTCAAAGCGGCGTGCTGGGCCTGCAGCTCGACGGCGGCGTAGTCGCCCCGGCAGATTTTCAGCACAAAGCGGCCACGCTCGCTGTCGATACGGTAGTTGAGGTCTTGCTGGCTGCCGAGGGACTGCAACGCCCCACCCAGGCCGTAATGCTGCTCAAGTAGCTGCGTCGCAGGCACAGGCCCGACTTGCGGGCAAGGCAGGCTGGCGCGATGAATCAACGTGGCGAGCAACATGTGAAGACCCCTGGCTTTTTTATCAGGCGCTTATATCGCCATTGTTGACGGGGGTTACGCAACCCCCAGTCCCGCGCAGTGCCGTCAATCTGACTGTGGCCCCTTGCACCACCTGGCTCCACAACTCAAGCTATGCTCCATTCGCTTAATGTCTGTCTAAGGAAAAGGGCCTCCGACATGCGCATTCTCATCACCGGCGGCGCCGGATTCATCGGCTCCGCTCTGATCCGGCACCTGATTCAACACACCAAGCACGAAGTGCTCAACCTGGACAAATTGACCTACGCCGGCAATCTTGAGTCGCTGGCCAGCATCGCGAGCAACAGCCGCTACGAGTTCGTCCAGGCCGATATCATCGACCAGGCCACCGTCAGCGCCGTACTGGCGCGCTTTGAGCCCCACGCGATCATGCACCTGGCGGCCGAGTCTCATGTGGACCGTTCCATCGACGGCCCGTCGGATTTTATCCAGACCAATATCGTCGGCACCTACAGCCTGCTGGAGGCCGCACGCGGTTATTGGCAGAAGCTGGAAGAACCGGCCAAGAGTGCCTTCCGCTTCCACCACATCTCCACCGATGAAGTGTATGGCGACCTGCACGGCGTCGACGACCTGTTCACCGAAACCACGCCCTACGCCCCAAGCTCGCCGTACTCGGCCAGCAAGGCCGCGTCCGATCACCTGGTACGCGCCTGGCAGCGCACTTACGGCCTGCCGGTGCTGTTGACCAATTGCTCGAACAACTACGGGCCGTTCCACTTTCCCGAGAAGCTGATTCCGCTGGTGATCCTCAACGCCCTCGCAGGTAAACCATTGCCGGTGTACGGCGACGGCCTGCAAGTGCGCGACTGGCTGTTCGTCGAAGACCACGCCCGCGCGCTGTTCAAAGTGGTGACTGAAGGTGTGGTAGGCGAGACCTACAACATCGGCGGCCATAACGAGCAGAAGAATATCGACGTGGTGCGCAGCATCTGCGGCCTGCTGGAAGAACTGGCACCACAACGCCCGGCGGGCGTGGAGAAATTCACTGACCTGATCACTTTCGTCAAGGATCGCCCGGGCCACGACCAGCGCTATGCGATCGACGCCAGCAAGATCGAGCGCGAATTGGGCTGGGTGCCCGAAGAAACCTTTGAAACCGGCCTGCGCAAAACCGTGCAGTGGTACCTCGATAACCTGGAATGGTGCCGCAGGGTCCAGGACGGCAGTTATCAAGGCGAACGACTGGGCAACACCGACTTTAAGGATCTGATCGCATGATGAAGGGAATCGTACTGGCCGGTGGCTCCGGCACGCGTTTGCACCCCATTACCCTGGGCGTTTCCAAGCAACTGTTGCCGGTGTATGACAAGCCGATGATCTACTACCCGATCTCGGTGCTGATGCTGGCCGGGATCAAGGAAATCCTGGTGATCTCCACCCCGGTAGACCTGCCGCAATACCGCAACCTGTTGGGCGATGGCAGCCAGTTTGGCGTGCGGTTCACTTATGCGGAGCAGCCGTCCCCGGACGGCCTGGCCCAGGCGTTTTTGATTGGCGAAGAGTTTATCGGCGATGACCCGGTATGCCTGATCCTGGGCGACAACATCTTCCACGGCCAGCACTTCGGCGAACAACTGCGCACTGCTGCCGAACGCCCATCTGGCGCCACGGTATTCGGTTACTGGGTCAAGGACCCGGAGCGTTTCGGCGTGATCGACTTCGACAGCCAGGGCCGCGCGCTGTCCATCGAGGAAAAACCAGCCAAGCCAAAGTCGAGCTACGCGGTGACCGGCCTGTATTTCTACGACAACGACGTGATCAAGATCGCCAAGGCGGTCAAGCCATCGCCGCGCGGCGAATTGGAAATCACCGACGTCAACAACGCCTACCTCAATCGTGGCGACCTGCACGTGGAGCGCTTCGGCCGTGGTTTCGCCTGGCTCGACACCGGCACCCACGACAGCCTGCTGGAGGCCTCGACGTATGTGCAGACCATCGAGCACCGCCAGGGTTTGAAAGTGGCGTGCCTGGAAGAAATCGCCTACGAGAACGGCTGGATCGACCGTGACCACTTGCTGGAGCGGGCCAAGTACTTCGGCAAGACCGGCTACGGCCAATACCTGTATTCACTGGCCGGGGAGCAAAAATGAAGGTCACCGACACGTCGTTGCCGGGCGTATTGATCATCGAACCGAAAGTGTTCGGTGACGAGCGCGGCTTTTTCTACGAAAGCTTCAACGCCCGCGCCTTCGAAGAGGCCACCGGGCTCAAGCGTGATTTCGTGCAGGACAACCACTCGCGCTCGCAAAAAGGCGTGCTGCGCGGCCTGCATTACCAGCTCGAACATACCCAGGGCAAACTGGTGCGCGTCATCGCCGGCGAAGTGCTGGATGTGGCCGTCGACATCCGCCGCAGCTCGCCCAACTTCGGGCAATGGGTGGGCGTGCGGCTTAGCGCCGATAACCATCGCCAGTTGTGGGTACCGGAAGGTTTCGCCCACGGCTTTGTGGTGCTGAGCGACTACGCCGAGTTCCTCTACAAGACCACCGATTACTACCAGCCGAGCGCCGAGCGTTGCATCCTCTGGAACGACCCGACGCTGGCCATCGACTGGGAACTGACGGAGACGCCGCAACTGTCTGCCAAGGACCAGGCCGGGAAAAGCCTGCAAGAGGCCGACCTGTTCCCATGAAAATCCTTATCAGCGGCCAACATGGCCAAGTCTCCCGGGAGTTGCAACAGCGCCTCCGGGGCCTGGGCGAGTTGATCGTGCTGGGCCGCGATCAACTGGACCTGGCGCATCCCGAGCAGATCCGCGACCAGGTACGCGCCCATCGCCCGGGCCTGATCATCAACGCAGCCGCCCATACGGCCGTCGATCAAGCCGAGAGCGAGCCGGACGTGGCCTTCGCCATCAACGCCACCGCGCCCGGGATTTTCGCCGAGGAAGCCAAGGCACTGGGCATTCCGCTGATTCACTATTCCACCGACTACGTGTTCGACGGCAGCAAGGCCGCGCCCTACAACGAGGACGACGCAACCAACCCGCTGGGCGTCTATGGCGCAAGCAAGCTGGCGGGCGAACAGGCGATCGCGGCCATCGGCGGTGAACACCTGATCCTGCGCACCAGCTGGGTCTACTCGACCCACGGCAAGAACTTCCTGCTGACCATGCAACGCCTGCTGCAGGAAAAACCGCAGATGCGCATCGTCGCCGACCAGATCGGCGCGCCAACCTGGGCCGGGACCATCGCCAACAGCACCCGCGCACTGATCGAGCGCTGGCAGGCGGGCGAGGCCGGGGATTGGGGTGTCTACCACCTGACGGCCCAGGGCGAGACCTCGTGGTTCGGCTTTGCACAGGCCATCGGCGAGCAACTACGGGCCAACGGTCGTGCCTGCGCCGAGCTGGAAGCGATTCCCTCCAGCGCCTATCCAACGCCGGCCAGGCGCCCGCTGAACTCGCGCCTCGATTGCAGCCGCCTGCAACAGCAATGGCATGTCTCGCAACCGCAGTGGCATGACGCATTGCGCGAGTGTCTTGCCGAGCAGCACTAGGCATAATGCGCCTGTACCCACAGGCGCACGACTCCCATGACTCCACCCCTTCCGCGAAGACCCCGCTGGCGCAGCCTGGCATTGCTGGCGCTATGCCTGGCACCGCTGTTGTGGCCGCTGGAGCACCTGGCCGAGCGTTATTACCGCAACGAACTGGCCGGCCAGAACCGCCAGACGCTGGACCTGTACGTCGCCAACCTGCTGGGCACCCTGCACCGCTACGAAGTGTTGCCACAAATCCTCGGTGACCTGCCGGCCCTGCGCACCGCCATCGACGCGCCTCACGTCAGCACCAACCTGGTCAATGCCAACCACCTGCTCAAGGACGTTGCCGCGCAGGCCGGGGTGGAAGTGATGTACCTGATGGACACCACCGGCAAGACCCTCGCCGCGTCCAACTGGGACAAGCAGGACAGCTTCGTCGGGCGTAATTTTTCCTTTCGCCCCTACTTCAGCGAAGCCATGGCCGGGCGCCTCGGGCGCTTCTTCGGCCTGGGCACCACCTCGGCCAAGCGCGGTTACTTCTTCGCCGCCGCTGTGCGAGATGGTGACAAGATCATCGGCGTGCTGGTGGTGAAGGTCGACCTGGACCACACCGAAAGCCTGTGGGGCAACACCCCCGAACAACTGCTGGTCACCGACCACAACGGCGTGGTGATCCTGACCTCGCGCCCGCAATGGCGCTTTCGTGCCACCCGGCCGCTGACGGATGAAGAACGCCGCGCCATCATCGCCATCCAGCCCTATCCGACCCGCGACCCGCAGCCGCTGAGCCTCAGCCCGACGGCGTGGGTGCGCCAATCCACCGACATCGCCGAAACCGGCTGGAAAGTCGAGATTCTCGCGCCGCGCACCTTGATCAGCCGCCCGGTGCGCACCGTGGTCGCGGTGGGTGGCGCCGCCTTGCTGGTGCTGATGCTGTTGCTCGGCCTGATGATGCAGCGCCGTCGTCACTACCTGGAACGCATCGCCTTCGAAGCCAAGGCCCGTCGCGAACTGGAGATGCGCGTGATCGAGCGGACCAGCGACCTGGAAGGCCTCAACCGGCGCCTGAAACAGGAAGTGCTGGAGCGTGAACATGCCCAGCAGGAACTGGTGCGCGCCCAGGACGACCTGGTGCAGGCCGGCAAGTTGTCGGCGCTGGGCACCATGTCGGCGAGTATCAGCCATGAACTCAACCAGCCGTTGGCGGCGATTCGCAGCTACGCGGAAAACGCCGGGATTTTGCTCGACCATGAGCGCACCGACGACGCCCGTGGCAACCTCAAGCTGATCAGCGAGTTGACCGGGCGCATGGCTTCGATCATCGCCCACTTGCGCGCCTTCGCCCGGCGCGACCGGCATGCGCCGGAAAGCGTGGCCCTGCAACCGGCCCTGGACGATGCCCTGGCGCTGCTGGCCAAGCGGCGGCGGGCAATGGAAGTGGAACTGATCCGCGACCTGCCCGAGGCCACCTTGTGGGTGGCGGCCGGCGAAACCCGCCTGCGCCAGGTGCTGGGCAACCTGCTGGCCAACGCTCTGGACGCCCTGACCGAAAAAGGCCCGCCGCGCAAACTCTGGCTGAGTGCCCAAACCACCGAACAGGGCGTCAACCTGTACATTCGCGACAACGGCCCGGGTTTCTGCATGGAAGCCCTGGGCCGCGCCAGCGAGCCCTTCTACACCACCAAGACCCGCACCCAGGGCCTGGGGTTGGGCCTGGCGATCTGCGACACCCTGATGCGCGCCTTTGGCGGTGAACTGTTGTTCGCCAACCACAAGGAAGGCGGCGCACTGTTAACCTTGAAACTGCGCGCCGGAGCACCGGGTGTCAGTCTGCAACCGTCCGAGGACCGCAGTGTATGACTATCGATAACCAGATTCAGGTGGTGTTGATCGACGATGATCCACACCTGCGTCAGGCTCTCTGCCAGACCCTGGACCTGGCCGGGCTGAAAGTCCTGACCCTCGGCGAAGCCCAGGGCCTGACCGCGCGCCTGTCCCGGGATTGGCCGGGGGTTGTGGTGAGCGACATCCGCATGCCCGGCATGGACGGCCTGGAACTGTTAAAGGAACTCCACGCCCAGGACCCGGAGCTGCCGGTACTGCTGATCACCGGCCACGGCGACGTGCCACTGGCGGTGCAGGCGATGCGCACCGGCGCCTACGACTTCCTGGAAAAACCCTTCGCCAGTGACGCCCTGCTCGACAGCGTGCGCCGCGCCCTGGCCCTGCGCCGCCTGGTGCTGGACAACCGCAGCCTGCGCCTGGCCCTGAGCGACCGTCAGCAATTGAGTACGCGCCTGGTGGGCCACTCCCCGCAAATGCTGCGCCTGCGCGAGCAGATTGGCGCGCTGGCGGCGACCAAGGCTGATGTGCTGATCCTCGGTGAAACCGGTGCCGGCAAGGAAGTGGTAGCGCGTGCGCTGCACGATCTGTCGAACCGCCGCAGCGGCCCGTTTGTGGCGATCAACGCCGGCGCCCTGGCCGAGTCGGTGGTGGAAAGCGAGTTGTTCGGGCATGAGCCCGGGGCCTTTACCGGCGCCCAGAAGCGGCGCATCGGCAAATTCGAATTCGCCAACGGCGGCACGCTGTTTCTCGACGAAATCGAAAGCATGAGCCTGGATGTGCAGGTCAAGCTGCTGCGGCTGTTGCAGGAGCGTGTGGTGGAGCGTCTGGGGGGCAACCAACTGATCCCGCTGGATATCCGCATCATCGCCGCCACCAAGGAAGACCTGCGCCAGTCCGCCGACCAGGGGCGCTTCCGGGCGGACTTGTATTACCGCCTCAACGTTGCGCCGCTGCGCATTCCACCGCTGCGCGAACGGGGTGAGGATGCGCTGATGCTGTTCCAGCACTTTGCCGACGAAGCCAGCACGCGCCACGGGCTACCGATGAAAGAGCTGCAACCGGGCCAGCGCGCGCTGTTGTTGCGTCACAGCTGGCCGGGCAATGTGCGCGAGCTGCAAAACGCCGCCGAGCGTTTCGCCCTGGGCCTTGAACTGGCGCTGGACAGCACCCCGGACAGCCCTTCGCCGGGCATCCTCACCAGCACGCCCGGCGGCTTGAGCGAACAGGTCGAACAGTTTGAAAAAAGCCTGATCGCCGCCGAACTGGCGCGCACCCACAATTCCATGCGCAGCCTCGCCGAGGCATTGGGCGTGCCGCGTAAAACCCTGCACGACAAACTGCGCAAGCACGGGCTGAACTTCGCTGACAGCGGCAACAGTCACGCTGACGACGAATGACCCTTTTCCCCCTGCCAAGAGGCCACCATGAGTCGCGATAGCCGTTACCTGGAATCGATCCTTCACCACGACATTCCCCTGACCCGGGAAATGGGCCTCAAGGTTATCGACTGGCAGGACCGGCAGCTGCAACTGCGCTTGCCGCTCGACGCCAACATCAACCACAAGAGCACCATGTTTGGCGGCAGCCTGTATTGCGGCGCCGTGCTGGCAGGTTGGGGCTGGCTGCATTTGCAGTTGCGTGAGGAAGGGATTGAAGACGGGCATATCGTGATTCAGGAAGGGCAGATCAGTTATCCGCTGCCGGTGACCACCGATGCGACGGCGATTTGCCAGGCACCTGATGACAAGGTGTGGAAGCGATTCGTCGCCACCTACAAGCGTTATGGCCGGGCGCGCTTGGCGCTGGAGACGTGGATCGTCAATGAGGGCAGTGAAGAGCGGGCCGTGGCCTTTACCGGGCAGTACGTCCTGCACACATAACAAATGTGGGAGCGGGCTTGCTCGCGAAAGCGGTGGATCAGCCAATACATCTGGTGACTGACACACTGCCTTCGCGAGCAAGCCCGCTCCCACATTTTTGATCGGCGCTGTGCTTAAGACCGGGCCAGGGTCAGCAACCGCTCACGCCACTCCGCTTTAGCCGGCAATGCCAGGAAGAACGGGTTCAACAACGACGCCCGCGCCGGGTAACTGAACGGCTGCCCATCCAGCTCCAGCACTTCCCCACCCGCACCTTCCAGCACCCCTTGCGCGGCCGCGGTGTCCCACTGCGAGGTGGGCGCCAGGCGCGGGTAGCAATCGGCGCTGCCCTCAGCCAACAGGCAAAACTTCAAAGAACTGCCGATATTGGCCAGCTTCAGCTCGCCCAATCCGGCACTCAAGCCAGCGAGCAAGCGATCCTGTTCAGGGCTCGTATGGCGACGACTGGCAACCACAGTAAATGCTTCACCGCTCGCCGGGGTCTGGCGCACCTGGATTTGCTTGGGCGCAGCACCTACATCGGAACGCCAGGCACCCAGCCCGGCACCCCCGAAGTAGCACCGACCACTGGTAGGCATCGACACCACACCGAACACCACGCGGCCCTTTTCGATCAGCGCGATGTTGACGGTGAACTCCTCGCTGCCGGAGATGAATTCCTTGGTGCCATCCAGCGGGTCCACCAGCCACCAGCGCTGCCAACCGGCGCGCACGCTCTGGTCAATGTCGGCGTCTTCCTCCGAGAGCACCGGAATGCTCGGGTCCAACGCAGTCAGCCCGGCGAGGATCAAGTGATGGGCAGCCAAGTCGGCGGCAGTGACCGGTGAATCATCGGTCTTGGTGGTGACGGCAACATCGGCGCGCCAATACGGCAGGATGACCTCGCCAGCCTGGCGGGCCAATTCGATCGCGGGGGCAATAAACGGGTGACCCAGGAACAGTTCGCTCATGGCTGGAACGCTCCACGTTGAGTCAACAGGTCGCGTACCAGGTACAGCGCGGCCAACGCGCGGCCCTCGCTGAACTGCTCGTTCTGCGCCAACTGCGAGAGCTCCCGCAGGTTGACCCGGTCGACGCGCATCGGCTCGGGCTCGTCGCCTTCCAGGCGCTCTTCATACAGTTCGGTGGCCAGCACCACCTGGATTTTCTGGCTCATGTAGCCGGGGGACAGCGACAGCTCGGTGATATGCTCCAACTGGCGGGCGCCGAAACCGGCTTCTTCCTTGAGCTCACGGTCGGCTGCCGCCAACACGTCTTCGCCCGGTTCGATCAGGCCCTTGGGCAGTGACAGTTCATACTCGTCGGTGCCGCCGCAATATTCTTCGATCAGCAACGCATGGTCCGAGTCGATCATCGCCACGATCATCACCGCGCCATATCCGGCACCCCTGCCCACCAGGCGCTCGTAGGTCCGCTCCACGCCATTGGAAAAGCGCAATTGCACTTCCTCCACGCGGAACAAACGGCTACTGGCGACTATTTCGCGGGCGAGAACGGTGGGTTTCTGGCGCATGAGCGGCTCCTTGGCGTGATCGGGTTACTATACCGTGGCTTTTCCGATTGTCTGTGTCGTATATCTTTTCTTACATGAGTGTTCTTTATGCCTCCATTGCCCTGGCACGCCATCGACACCGTCCTGCTGGACATGGACGGCACCTTGCTCGACCTGCACTTCGACAACCATTTCTGGATGGAGCACCTGCCCCAGCGCTATGCCGAGTTGCATGGTGTGAGCCGGGCCATGGCCGAGATGGAGCTGCAGCCGCTGTTCGAGCGTAACGCCGGACAGTTGCAATGGTATTGCCTGGATTTCTGGAGCGCCGAACTCAAGATCCCGGTGCGCGAGCTCAAGCTGGAAACCGCGCACCTGATTGCCTTGCGCCCGGATGCCGACACCTTCCTGGCGGCGATCAAACAGGCGGGCAAGCGGGTGATCCTGATCACCAATGCCCATCGGGATTCGCTGTCGTTGAAGCTGGAACGCATCGAGTTGGCGCCTTATTTCGAGCGACTGATCAGCTCCCATGACTATGGTTTTGCCAAGGAAAACCCGCAGTTCTGGGACGCCCTGCACGCCGATATCGCCTTCGACCCGGCCCGCAGCCTGTTTATCGACGATACCTTGCCGATCCTGCGTAGCGCCCGGGATTTTGGCGTGGGGCACTTGCTGGCGGTGAAGGAACCGGACAGCCGGAAGGGGCCCAAGGACACGGCGGAGTTTGCAGCGGTTGGGGATTACCGGGACTTGATCGTAGGTTTGTAACAACACTGAAGGTCCAATGTGGGAGCGGGCTTGCTCGCGAATACGGTGTGTCAGCCACTGAATATATTGACTGACACACCGCATTCGCGAGCAAGCCCGCTCCCACATTGGGTCCGCGGATTACTCAGGAATACGCAGCGTCTGCCCTGGGTAGATTTTGTCCGGATGGGACAGCAGCGGCTTGTTGGCTTCGAAGATTTTGTTGTACTGGTTGGCGTTGCCATACACCGCCAGCGAAATCGCACTCAGGGTGTCGCCCTTTTTCACCACGACAAAGCGGGCCGCCGCGACAGCAGGACCGGAAACGGTGATCTGGTCATCAACACTCGCAACGCCGGCGATGTTGCCCAGCGCCAGCAATATCTTCTCTTTCTCTTCCTGGCTGGCGACTTCACCTGTCACGGTCACCTTGTCACCGTCGACGGTGGTTTGCACATTGGGGTTACCCAATCCAACCTTGGCCACGTGCTCTTTTAACTGCTCGCTCGCGTTGGCATTACCCGGTGTCAACAGGTCAATCAACTTCTCGCCTGCTTCCTTAACAAAGCTTAAAAGACTCATGGTGCGCTCTCCTTGGGATTTAATTTCCAGATGCCAAAGACTAGACCAGTCCTACAGAATTGGGTTCCAGCCTGACCAAAGACCCAAACACGCTAGAATCCCACCGCATTGGAATAAGCCCGGAGCGAAGATGGACATCAAACAGCTGAAATTCCTCATCGCCCTCGACGAAACCCGTCACTTCGGCCAGGCGGCGGCGCGCTGCCATATCACCCAGCCGACCCTGTCGATGCGCCTGCGCAGCCTGGAGGAAGAGCTGCAGTTGCCGCTGGTCAATCGCGGGCAGCGCTTCGAAGGCTTTACCGCCCCCGGCGAACGCGTGCTGGCCTGGGCACGCACGGTGCTGGCGGCCTATGACGGCTTGCAGGCCGAGGCCGCTGCGTGTCGCGGCAACCTGGTAGGCACGTTGCGCCTGGGGGTGGTGCCGTTGTCGAGCTTCGATCCGCTGGCGTTGATGCAGAAGCTGCACAAGAAACACCCCAGCCTGCGCTTTGAGTTGTCCGCGTTAAGCTCCGAGCAAATCCTTGAACAACTTGCCAGCAACCGCCTGGACCTCGGTGTGTCGTACCTCGAGCGCCTGGACGCCGAACGTTTCGACTCCCTGGCCCTGGGCGAAACCCGCATGGGCCTGCTGTACGACCAACGGTTCTTCAGCTTCGGCGACAAGCCCCTGAGTTGGGAGGCGCTGATCGAACTGCCCTTGGGCATGCTCACCAGCGGCATGCACTTTCGCCAGTCCATCGACCACAATTTCCACAGCCGTGGCCTCAACCCGCAGCCACTGTTGCAGACCGATGCCGTCCATCAATTGTTACAAGCGGTGCACGGCGGCCTGTGTTGCGCGGTGATGCCACTGGACGGCGGCCTCGACGCCCTCACCGAGCACCTGCGCCTGCAACCCATTGAAGACGCTCACACTTTGGCTCGCCTGGGGTTGATCATGCGCCGCAGTGCACCCCGTTCGGCCTTGGCGGAAGCGTGTTTTGCGCTGTACCAGAAATCGCTGATCGAGACTTGATCGACGGCATCTATCGGTAGATCAGTACTGACGATTAGACGCGACCCTTTGTCGCGCCTAGTCTTACAGCTGAATACTCCCGGTGGTAATGCCCAATGAACGCCCAGCGCCCAGTCTGCGCGGCGCCCGCCCTCGAAACGCCCGCGCCCGCCGCCAGCCAGAGCTACCAGTTTTGTAATCTCGAACACACCGAATCGGCCAGCACCGCGCTTGCCGAGGAAGTTGCGTTGGCGATTGCCTATAACGACATCAGCCAGGCGGTGATGCTGGTGACGCCGACCGACCTTGAAGACTTTATCGTCGGATTCAGCATCGGTAGCGGCATTATCGAAGACGTTAGCGACATTTATGACCTGAAAATCAGCGGTTCGGGCTCGACCCAATACGCTCAGGTGCAGATTTCCAGCCGCGCGTTCTGGAATATGAAGCAGCAGCGCCGGCAACTCGCCGGCACCAGTGGCTGTGGGCTGTGCGGCGTAGAAGCCGTGGAGCAGGCGCTGCCCAACCTCAAGGTGTTGCCCGGCGCGCCGTTGCCGCCTGCCGAATGGCTGGATGGCCTGCGCCAGCGCATCAGCGCGTTCCAACCGCTGGGCCAGTACAGCGGCGCGGTGCATGCGGCGGTGTTCATGAACAACCAGGGCGAATTGCTGCTGGGCCGTGAAGACATCGGCCGGCATAACGCCCTCGACAAGCTGATCGGTGCGCTGATCCGCCAAAAGATTCCGACCGACGGCGGCCTGGCGATTGTCACCAGTCGCTGCAGCCTCGAACTGATCCAGAAAGTCCTGCGTGCAGGCATCCAGACCCTGGTCAGCCTGTCGTCGCCCACCGGCCTGGCCCTGCAATGGGCTCGCCGGCACAACCTCAATCTCATCCACCTGCCGCAGAAAAGTGCGCCGCGGGTCTATAGCCCTGCGATGGAGAATCAAGCGTGAGTAATCATCATCAAGCCGACGACAAACCCACCCCGCGCTACAAGCCCTATAAAGGCCCGGCGGGTGGTTGGGGCGCACTGATCAGCGTGGCGCAAGCCTGGCTGACCAGCGACAACGCGCTGAAAAACATCCGCATGATGCTCAAGACCAACCAGAACGGCGGCTTCGACTGCCCGGGCTGCGCCTGGGGCGACTCGCCGGAAAGCGGCATGGTCAAGTTCTGCGAGAACGGCGCCAAGGCGGTCAACTGGGAAGCCACCAAGCGCCGGGTCGACGCGGCATTCTTCGCCAAGCACAGCGTCAGCGCGCTGCTGGAGCAGAGCGACTACTGGCTTGAGTACCAGGGCCGCCTGACCGAGCCGATGAGCTACGACGCCGAAACCGACCGTTACAAACCCATCAGCTGGGAATCGGCTTTCGACTTGATCGGCAAGCACCTCAATGCGCTGCCAAACCCGGACATGGCCGAGTTCTATACCTCGGGCCGGGCCAGCAACGAAGCGGCTTACCTGTATCAACTGTTTGTGCGCGCCTACGGCACCAACAACTTCCCGGATTGCTCGAACATGTGCCACGAAGCCAGCGGCGTCGCCCTGGCGCAAAGCGTGGGCGTGGGCAAAGGCACCGTGACCTTCGATGACTTCGAGCATGCGGACGCGATTTTCGTCTGGGGCCAGAACCCCGGCACCAACCACCCACGCATGCTGGAGCCACTGCGCGAAGCGGTAAAACGCGGCGCCCAGGTGGTGTGCATCAACCCGCTGAAAGAGCGTGGCCTGGAACGCTTCCAGCACCCGCAACACCCGCTGGAAATGCTCACCAACGGCGACAAGCCAACCAACACCGCCTACTTCCGCCCGGCGCTGGGAGGCGACATGGCCATCCTGCGGGGCATGGCCAAGTTCCTGCTGCTGTGGGAACGCCAGGCCCAGGCCGAAGGCAAGGAGGCCGTGTTCGACCACGACTTCCTCAACGAACACACCGCCAACGTGCTGGATTACCTGGGCAAGATCGACGACACCTCATGGGATGAAATCGTTGAGCAGTCCGGCCTGACCCTGGTGGAGATCGAGCAAGCGGCGCGCATGTACGCCAAAGGCAAGAACGTGATCATGTGCTGGGCGATGGGCATCACCCAGCATCGCCACTCGGTGCCGACCATCCAGGAAATCGCCAACCTGATGCTGCTGCGCGGCAACATCGGCCGCCCGGGCGCAGGCCTGTGCCCGGTGCGTGGCCACAGTAACGTGCAGGGCGACCGCACCATGGGCATCAACGAACGCCCGCCGGTGGCGTTCCTCGATTCCCTGGAGCGTCGTTTCCAGTTCCAGGTGCCGCGCGATAACGGCCACAACGTGGTGGAAGCGATTCACGCCATGCTCGAAGGGCGCTCCAAGGTGTTTATCGGTTTGGGCGGCAACTTCGCCCAAGCCACCCCGGACAGCCCACGCACCTTTGAAGCACTGCGCAATTGCGACCTGACCGTACAGATCAGCACCAAGCTCAACCGCAGCCACCTGATGCATGGCAAGGACGCGCTGATCCTGCCATGCCTGGGCCGCACCGACATCGACATCCAGGCCGAAGGTCCGCAAGCCGTGACCGTTGAAGACTCATTCAGCATGGTCCACGCCTCCAACGGCCAACTGCAGCCGCTGTCGAAACAGATGAAATCCGAGCCTGCGATTCTGGCGGGCATTGCCGCCGCCACCCTGGGCAGCAAGCCGGTGGACTGGAACTGGCTGGTGGCCGATTACGACCGTATTCGCGACCTGATCGCCGACACCATTCCGGGCTTCAAGGACTTCAACGAGCGCCTGAAAAACCCGGGCGGTTTCTACCTGGGCAACTCGGCTGGCGCCCGTCGCTGGAACACCCCGTCGGGCCGCGCCAACTTCCGCCCGAACATCCTGCCCAAGGACCTGGTGCACGAACGCACCCGCAACACCGGGCAATTGCCGGACCTGATCATGCAGTCGATGCGCTCCCACGATCAGTACAACACCACCATCTATGGCCTGGACGACCGCTATCGTGGGGTCAAGGGCCAGCGGGATGTGTTGTTCGTCAATGAAGCCGACATCATCCGCCTGGGCTTCAAGCCGGGGCAGAAGGCTGACATCGTGTCGATCTGGGATGACGGACGTGAGCGTCGGGTGAAGGGCTTTACCTTGCTGGCATTTGATATTCCGGCGGGGCAGGCTGCGGCTTATTACCCGGAAGTGAATCCGCTGGTGCCGCTGGAAAGCACGGGGGATGGCAGCCATACGCCAACGTCGAAGTTTGTAGCGATCCGCCTGGAAGCAGCGAGTGCAACCGGCTTGATCATGGCGAAGTCGGCCTAAGCGACACCTCGCCACAGACAGCACCCGAGTTTCTTACGGGCACAAAAAAGGCCGCTTTTGCATAAAAGCGGCCGTTCCGAAGTAACTAAAGACTCGCAAAACTCACTTAAGTTCCTCATACAAAACAGTAACTTAGAGAATTGTATACAACCCATACCACTGGTCGGGTTTCGATTGTCACCGTCTCGATACAACCTCAGGATCGCGCCGTCATCCTCTTGAGGTTCCTCTATGAAGTTCTCCTCGATTCTCTTGTTGTCCCTTGGCCTGGTCAGTGGCGCAGCCATGGCCGGTGGCACCACCGAAGCCGGTGTGGGCGGCGCATTGGGCGGGGTTCTAGGTTCTGTCGTAGGTCAGCAGTTGGGCGGTAACACCGGCTCGGCGATTGGTGCAGCACTCGGCGGCGCGGGCGGCAGTGCGGTGGGCGCAGACAAGCGCAGCCGCGGTGAAGCAGCCATTGGCGGCGCATTGGGCGCGGCCGGCGGCAACGTGGTGGGTCGCAGTGTCGGCGGCAGCACCGGCAGCCTGATCGGCGCAGCAGCCGGCGGTGGCGCCGGTGGCGCACTGGGCAACTACATGGGCAACAAGAGCGATGACGATGATCGTCGTTACCGTGGGCGCGATAACCGCCGCTATGACCGCGACGACCATCGCGGGCGCGGCCATGCTTATGGGCATCGCAAAAACAAGCATCACTATCGCCACCACCGGTAACGCGCGAATCGAAAGAACAACGCGGGTTTAATGTGGGAGCGGCGGTGCGACGATTCGACTTGCTCGCGAAGGCGTTGTATCAGCCAATACATCCGGCGACTGATACAACGCCTTCGCGAGCAAGCCCGCTCCCACATTTGACTTTCATTGCTTCGCAGATCGTATTCAGATCACCAATCGCTGTAACGCCTCGCGCAACATCCCCGGGATCGTCACCGGCTGGTTCGACGCCCGATCCACAAACACATGCACAAACCTCCCCGCAGCACAGGCATCTTCTTCTCCCGCCTTGAACACCGCCAACTCATACTGCACCGAACTGTTGCCCAACTTGCCCACCCGCAGGCCGATCTCGATGCGGTCCGGAAAGGCAATCGAGGCGAAGTAGTCGCACGCCGAACTCACCACAAACCCAACCACTTCGCCGTCATGAATATCCAACCCGCCCTGCTCGATCAGGTAGGTATTCACCGCGGTGTCGAAGAAGCTGTAGTAGGTGACGTTATTCACATGGCCATATACATCGTTGTCGTGCCAGCGCGTGATGATCGGCTGGAAGTGGCGGTAATCGGCGCGTTGTGGCATGGCGTTGGTCATCGGTAAAACCCGGGCAGGAGGAGGCTCTCTTGATACTGGGTTCAAGCACTACCCGCAAGCCTAGGTTGGGCTTTGCTCAATCGTTTGCTGGACGCACGCCATACGCTTGAGCGCTTGATCCGTCTCGGCCGATTGCTGCAGGCACTGGCGATAGGCGGTGATATAGGTCTCGACTGCAGCGCTGGCCTGCTGCGGCGTGACCCGCGCCAGATACTCCACGAACGAACGCCGGCCGATCTGGAAGTGTTGGTAATCCAGCGGAAAATCCCAATAACCACCCCAGGTCAAAAAGCCGTGTTCGGCGAACAGGTCAATCACCTCTTCTGCCCGGCCAGGGCGCGCCGGCTTGCCGGGGCGGGCATCCAGGCGGTTAACGGCATTTGCGGTACTTGCCCTGGGCTCAACAGTGGCCTGGCCGGTGAATTCACCTCGCGGGTTACGCCCGAACAAAACGAATGGGTTTTGCAGAGGGTTAAGGTCAATTGCGGCGCCATAGGCGTGCAGCGACCACCCCGAAGCGCCACTGACCTGGCGCCCATTAAAACCACTGGTATTGTTGCGGGCCATCGAGACCTTGTCGTTGCCTCGATAGGTTTCCAGCCTGACCGCCTGATGCACCGGGAACCGACGTTGCAGCAACTGCCTGAAGATCTCCTCCACATGGGGCGCGATGGCATCCAGCACTACAAGCTGCCCGTTGTTATGCAGCACTCCGCCAAAGTCCACATAGCTGAACGTCACCCGCGCCAGGCGTGCGCAGGGCAATGGATTGGCGGCGGTGATAGTGTTGCGAAGCTGCATCTGCCGACAGTCATTCACGCTCAACGGGATGACCGAGGCCAGCGTGCCTTGTGCGACCAGCAACCCGGCGAACAGCAAGACGCCGGGGACAACACCACGAGAAAAACCAAAAGCCATGGGCAATTCCTTTGCAGAAGAAGTGAAGCGTCAAACCTTCTCACCTGCGGGCACGGTCCGGCTGTCGGCGGCGTCTGCCACTGGAAGGGAAAGCGCGACCCTCCAGACCGGAAATCAGGGTGCCTCCAACCCTGCCTCCGCCCATTCACGAACCTCTGCATAGGGATACTCCTCCAGTACCGCGAAACCTGGAATCCCTCGTGCCTTCAGCTTGGTAAACAACGGCACGCTGAGACCGCATAAAAACCGTGTCAGCCGCTCCGCGCTCGGCAAGTCGCCGCTGTATTCATGGTGGCTGTGGATAAATTCACCGCACAGCGCGAAAAAGTTTTTATCCACAAGCGGCGGCAAGCTCGGCGGCGCCGGCAAGTGGGCGACGTTACCGTGGCACACCGAGCAGTGCCCGCACTGCCGGGGCGCGTTTTCATCGCCGAAATAGTGCGCCAGGCGGTAACCCAGGCACTCCTGTGTCGCGAACAGATCCAGCATGGCGTGAATTCGCGCCACCTCCGTCACCTCATGCTGCTTGAAGCCTGTGTATAACTCCGTGCTCAGCGCCGGTGGATCGAAGTCGGTATTCAGCAGGGCGTAAACCTCGGTCATCTGCCGGCTTTCCATCTCGATCAGGCCTTGTTCCTGAAAGTAATCCAGGGCCTTCACCACCCGGCTGCGCTCGGCCTGGTGCTGTTGATACAGCGCGTCGAAGTCCACCGTCGCCCAGGTTTTCGCCCGTTTGCAGACCTGGATAATCGCTGCGACAAACTGCTGCCGCTCGCCGGT
Organism: Pseudomonas sp. F9001; assembly: GCF_013385435.1. Lineage (NCBI taxonomy): Bacteria > Pseudomonadati > Pseudomonadota > Gammaproteobacteria > Pseudomonadales > Pseudomonadaceae > Pseudomonas > Pseudomonas sp. F9001. The sequence goes on along the minus strand of NZ_JACAPX010000036.1, from coordinate 57,230 downwards.
AAAACGCGCCAGCAATGCCTCTGGTTCAATCAAATACTTGAAGCGGTATTCGGCATAAAACGCGTAGCGTGGCGCGATCACACCCTTAAGTTCAAGCTGCACGAGCAAGGTCTTCAGCGGTAGTTCACGGATGTTGCTGTGGTCCGACAGTGACCGGAGCATAAACTCCCACTGTCCATCGGCACGGACCGCCTGTATTTCCTCCAGGACTCGGCGAATACCTTCCTGTTCCGGCGTATCGCCGTACACAAAGTTTTCCAGGATATTCAGGCTGTCGCGGTTGGCCAGAACCAGACACTCAGACGGCTGCCCGTCACGCCCGGCACGGCCGATTTCCTGGCTGTAGTTCTCGATGGATTTGGGCAGGTCGAAGTGCACCACGTTGCGGATATCGCTTTTGTCGATGCCCATGCCGAAGGCAATGGTGGCGACGATGCAGTTGGACTGCCCGCCCATGAATCGCTTCTGAATGGCTTCCCGCTTATCGTGAGCCAGGCCCGCGTGATAAGCCTCGGCCTGGATTCCATTGCGATTCAAATGCTCGGCAATCTGCTCCGCGGTTTTTTGCAGCGTGACGTAGACGATGCTTGGCTGATTGGCTCGCTCCTGCATCCACGTCACCAGGCGTCGTCGCTTGTCCTGGCCACTGACGGGCTCAACCAGCAGGTTGAGGTTGGAGCGATAGAACCCGGTGGTAATCACATCGTCAGGTGCAATGGCGAACTTGGCCTGCATGTCGGCGATCACCTTGGGCGTCGCCGTGGCGGTCAGCAGCAGCGCCTGGGGGATGCGGAACTGGCGTTGGTAATCCGGCAGCTTCAGGTAGTCCGGGCGAAAGTTATGGCCCCATTCGGAAATGCAGTGAGCCTCATCCACCACCAGCAGCGAGATCGGCACGCTTTGCAGGAAGTTGCGAAAGCGCTCGTTCTTCAAGCGCTCCACGGAAACCATCAGGATCTTCAGCTCGCCCGAACGCGCCCGGGCCATGACGTCATTGGCATCATCGCGGCTCTGGGCCGAGTCGATGCTGCCCGCCGAGATACCGTGGCGCTGCAGGAAACCCAACTGGTCCTGCATCAGCGCCAGCAACGGCGACACCACCAGCGTCAGGTGCGGCAGCAACACAGCGGAAAGTTGATAACACAGGGACTTGCCGGAACCGGTGGGGAAAATCGCCGCCGCCGAACGGCCGGCCAGCACGGCACTGACCACCGCCTCCTGGCCCAAACGAAACTGTGGATAACCAAAGACCTGTTGGAGGGTGTTGTGCATAAGCTGTCACTCCATTGACCGCTGAACGAGCCCAAAACATAGACCAGCGGATTCAGCGAATCGAGAAAGGTCGCAAGGAAAAAAGAGTCTGGATGATACACAGCCTGGGAAGTGGAGTAGGCACCCGTAAGAATCGTTCCAACCTTACGCGGGACGCATCTCGAAACTCATTGCGCTACAATCAACCTTCGCACCGAGAGGACGCTGTCATGGCCGAACTGACGTTTGAGCAAAAGCAGGATCACTACGACAAGATCCGTCGTTCCAACTACCTCGCCAGCCTGCGCCTGGAAGGGTTCGACACCCAGCCCGCCGACGTCGACAAACCCCTGCCGACCCGCGAAGCCGTCCTCGCCAAGTACCGCAACACCCCACGCTGATGCTCGACAAATATGGCGTGGGCCAGGACCCGTACTGCTACCCCGGTAGCAGCGTCCTGCGTAACCGCCTCGATTTGTTCGACGAAGAACGCCTGCATCAGGCCGAGCGGGAATTGTCTGAAATTGCCGTCGGCAGCCTTCCGCTGTATCCGCCGCCCTACGATCTGGAACGCCTGCAACACATCCACCGCACCCTGTTCGCAGACATTTACGAATGGGCCGGGGAACTGCGTACGGTCAACATCCAGAAAGGCGACACGCTGTTCTGCACACCGGAGCGTATCCCGCCTGAGGCGAGCAAGATCATCCAGCACATGGCGCAGGCCAACTGGTTTGTCGGGGTGACGCAGGCAGAGTTGGTGACGCAAATTGCCGAGGCCTATGGCGACCTCAACGTGATCCACCCGTTTCGCGAAGGGAATGGCCGGGCGCAGCGGATTCTGTTCGAGCAGATCATCGTGAATGCCGGGTTTTCAGTGAACTGGTGGCTGGTGAAGAACGCAGCGTGGATACCGGCGAACATCGATGCGGTGGCGTGCGATTATCGGGGGTTGGAGGCGATTTTCGAGCGGTGTATCAGCACCCCGCGCTAGCCCCGATCGTTCCCTACGCTCCGCGTGGGAATGCCGCCAGGGACGCTCCGCGTCCCGTCATCCGCGCACGACCCAAGCCATGAACACTGGTGACGCGGAGCGTCACGGGATGCATTCCCACGCGGAGCGTGGGAACGATCAAATGTGGGAGCTGGCTTGCCTGCGATAGCGGAGTGTCAGACAACACCTTTACCACTGAAACACCGCCATCGCGGGCAAGCCCGCCTCCCACATTTGACCAGTTTCGTTTGAAGGATCGCGGTGCCATCGATAAAGTCGGTCGCCTCCACCCACTCTCGCGTAACCACCATGAACCTGGCCCCCAACTTCCCCGAAGACATCGCGATGCAGCAGCTCCTGCAACTGCTGCATGAAGAAATTGGCCTGCCCGAACATAAGACGCTGCGCCTTGAAACCGCCATCAACCTCGAACTGGGCTGCGACGGCACCGAAGCCAATCAATTGATGGAAGCTCTGGAGCAAGACTTCGCTGTCGACTTGAACGACTACGACGCTTATCGTTATTTCCAACCTCCCGTCTTCGATGTCTTCCTGAAGCACAGAGCCAAAGGCCGCGGCGACAAAATCCCGCTGACCATCGGCATGCTTTACCTGGCTATCAAGGCCCAACGCTGGGACACGCAAACCCTGGAAAACCTGTAGGAGCGAGCTTGCTCGCGAAAAACCTGAGAGCGCCGCGTTCCCCCTGAAAGCCCGCATTATCGTTAACGACCTTCGCGAGCAAGCTCGCACCTACAACCAAGGACCTTACATGGACGTACTAATGGGCCTGCTGGCCGCCCTGCTCTGGGGCGGCACGGACTTCCTCGTGGGCCTCAACGCCCGAGCTGTCGGCGTCAAACGCGCGGTGTACTTCGGCCAGGCGCTGGGCTTCCTGATCATGACCCTGCTGCTGGTCATATTCCCGGCCTTCCTCGTCAAATCCCTCGCGGCGCCTTTGAGTGTGTGGCTCCTGGGAGCCGCAGCAGCCCTGCTGACCGTCTCCGGCGCCCTTGCGCTGTCCAAGGCCTTCTCGCTGGGCAAAGCGGCCATTGTCGCGCCGCTGGTGACGTCCTACGGTGTCGTGACTACTTTGCTGTCATGGGCCAGCGGCGAACACATCAGCCTGATCCAACTTGGCTGCATCGCTCTCTGCGTAATTGGCGTGATCCTGTCCAGCATTCACAAGGACAATGGCGTCCCTCACAACAGTTCCAGCCGCTCAATCGCCTACGCGATGCTCGCAGCGTTGCTCTACGGCACAAGCTTTTGGGTGCAGGGCCGCTACACCCTGCCGACGCTTGGCCCGGTCACGATGCTTTGGCTTGGGTATTTGGTTGGCCTGTGCGTCCTGGTGTTGATGGTGCTTAAGATCAAAGACGGCCTGAAAATCCCACCGCTGAAAAACTGCGCAACGCTGACCAGCGCGAGCCTGATGAACCTGGGTGGGTTCTCGGCGTTCTCGTGGGGTGCAATGGCGGGGTCGGTTTCCGTGGTGACGGTGATCAGCACCCTGTCCGGTGGGATCGCCGCGATTCTGGGGTTTGTGTTTTTCAAGGAGCGGCTGTCAGCGGTGCAAGTGACCGGTGTGGTGCTGGTGTTAGTGGGAGCCGTGGTTCTGCACCTCGTCGACTGATCCTTCGCCCACAAAAAAGCCGCCCACTAGGGGCGGCTTTTTCACAACGGCCGAATCTTACAACTTCGGACCCGCAGCCTTGATCGCATCGCTCACTTCAAACTTCTTGAAGTTCTCGATGAACAGACCCGCCAGCGCTTTCGCCGCTTCATCGTAGGCAGCCTTGTCAGCCCAGGTGTTACGTGGGTTCAACAGGCCAGTCTCGACGCCCGGTACGGCCAATGGCACGTCCAGGTTGATGGTGTCCAGGTGCTCGGTCTCGGCACCAATCAACGCACCGCTCTGGATCGCTGCAATCACGCCACGGGTGGTCGGGATGTTGAAGCGCTTGCCAACGCCGTAGCCGCCGCCGGTCCAGCCGGTGTTGACCAGGTAGACCTTGGAGCCGAAGCCGCGCACGCGCTTGATCAGCAGTTCTGCGTATTCACCCGCCGGGCGTGGGAAGAATGGCGCGCCGAAGCAGGTGGAGAAGGTCGACTTGATGCCGCCGCCCGAACCCATTTCGGTCGAGCCCACCAGAGCGGTGTAGCCGGATAGGAAGTGGTAGGCCGCTTGTTCTTCGCTGAGGATCGACACGGGCGGCAGTACGCCGGTCAGGTCGCAGGTCAGGAAGATCACAGCGTTTGGCTCGCCACCGAGGTTTTTCTCGGAACGCTTGGCCACGTGCTCCAGCGGGTAGGCGGCGCGGCTGTTCTGGGTCAGGCTGACGTTGGTGTAGTCGGCGTGCTTGGCATCGTCGATCACCACGTTTTCGAGCACGGTGCCGTGCTTGATGGCTTTCCAGATCACCGGCTCGTTCTTCTCGGACAGGTCGATGCACTTGGCATAGCAACCGCCTTCGATGTTGAACACCACACCTTCGCCCCAGCCGTGTTCGTCGTCGCCGATCAGGTAGCGGCTTTCGTCGGCGGACAGGGTGGTTTTACCGGTGCCCGACAGACCGAAGAACAGGGTCACGTCGCCGGCTTCGCCGATGTTGGCTGCGCAGTGCATCGGCAGCACGTCGGAGGCCGGCAGCAGGAAGTTCTGCACCGAGAACATGGCTTTTTTCATCTCACCGGCGTAACGCATGCCGGCGATCAGGACTTTTTTCTGGGCGAAGTTGAGGATCACGCAACCGTCGGAGTTGGTGCCGTCACGCTCTGGCACGCATTCGAAGTTGGCCACGTTGAGCACTTGCCACTCTTCACGACCGGCCGGGTTGTACTGGGCCGGGTTGATGAACAGGCAACGACCGAACAGGTTCTGCCAGGCAGTCTGGGTGGTCATTTTCACGGCCAGGTAGTGGTCTTCTGCAGCCCCTACGTGAACGTGGGAAACGAAATGCTCTTGCGCGTTGTTGAATGCCTCGACGCGAGCCCACAGGGCATCGAACTTGTCGGCCGGGAACTTGCGGTTGATCGGGCCCCAGGCAATGGCAGCCTGGGTGGAAGGCTCTTCAACGATGAAGCGGTCGACTGGCGAACGGCCGGTACGGTGACCGGTTTCTACGACCAGCGCACCGGTATCGGCAAGCACGCCTTCACCGCGCTGCAGGGCTTCTTTGACCAGATCGTCAACACTCAGATCGGTGTATACGGCGTTATTGGCTTGCGTCATGAGGTTCCCCGTCGGCCAGTGGCCGAGTGCTCCAAACGTTTTGTAGTAGAAAGTTGCGCACTACTACCGCGAAAAAAGTGGGCCGGATTATGCCAGAAAAGCCCAAAAAGAGTAGGGCCCTCCGGTCAGAACGGCGGAAATCCGGCGTTTGTCAGGTGATTTACCTGTGCTTAAACGTTTTAGTGGCGGGTGCCTGAAGGGGTATCTACGCCCGCGCCGGCGAATAATTGAGCAATATCGGCAGCGTCGAACAGGTAGCGCTGGTTGCAGAACTGGCAGTCGATCTCGATGTTGCCACCGTGTTCCACCACCAGGTCCTGCGCATCTTCCAGGCCCAGGCTGACCAGGGCAGTTGCCGAGCGCTCGCGGGAGCAGCTGCAGTGGAAGCGCAGGGACTGCACGTCGAACAGGCGCACGGCCTCTTCGTGGTAGAGGCGGTGCAGGATGGTTTCGTTATCCAGGCCCAGCAACTCTTCGGCTTTCAGGGTGCCGGCCAGGGCGGTGATGTGGGCCCAGCTGTCGGCGCGGTCTTCTTCGTCCTTGATGCGGTCGGCCGGCAGTTGTTGCAGCAGCAGGCCACGGGCGCGCTTGCCGTCGGCGTTGAGCCAGAAGCGGGTGCCCACTTGCTGGGACATCACGAAATAATTGGTGAAGCAGTCGGACAGGGTTTCGCCATCGAGGTCGACGATGCCCTGGTAACGCTGGCCTACCGTCGGATCGACGGTCAGGGCCAGCACGCCGTCTGGCATCAGGTCAGCCAGGGTCGCATCGGCGGCGATGCGGTCCGCGTCGTAGCGGGCCAGCCCACGGATTTCGCGCTCGCTGGAGCATTCGATCATCAGCAGCGGGATCGGGCCTTCGGAGCGGGCCTGCAGGATCAGCAAACCATCGAACTTCAGGGTGCCCACCAGCAGCGAGGCAGCCGCCATCAGCTCGCCGAGCAATTGCGCGACCGGCTCCGGATAGGGGTGCTTGGCAAGGACTTCGGCATAGCTGCGCTCCAGGGCGACCAGTTCGCCGCGGGCGTCGCTGTCGTCGAAGATGAAGCGTTGGGTGAAGTCGGTATCCGGTAGATCAGTCATAGGTCTGGGTATCTGAATTGATGACAAAAAGATGACAAGGTTTATAGAATTACACGCTTTAGCACCTTTTTGGTGCGGCCTTCTGCGGGAAAACGAAGCGCTTTAAAGCTAAGAGGAAACAGTTTATGAACAATCCGGGTTTGTTCCAAGCCAGGTGGGACCTCGGTCGATTGGCCCTGTGTAATTTACTCGCTGTGGGGCTGCTGTGTTTTTGGCTCTGGCCGGCGGGCCAGGCGCTCTGCACGGTTTTCGACGAGTGGCTGTTTCATCTGCTCAATGACCCGCTGGCAAGCAGCTCCGCGTGGCTGCATGTATGGGCGGTGGCCAGTTTGCGGCCGTTTGACGCGGTGGTCGGGGTGATTCTGCTGACGCTGTTGATCCGTGGCGACTGGGTGTTCAAGGCGATTGAAGTGCGCCAGGCGTTTTTCGGCTTCCTGGGCATTCTGCTGCTGTTGCTGTTTATCCGCATGCTGTTTTCCAAGCTGGCGGCGCAGATGGGCTGGCAACACCATAGCCCGTCGATGGTGATCAGCGGCGCGATTCAGATGAGCGACTATTTCCCGGGCCTGGAGAAGACATGGGAGTTGAAGGACCGCTCCAGCCAGAGCTTCCCGGGGGATCATGCATCGGTATTGCTGATCTGGGGGATGTTCATGACCGTGTTTGCCAAGCGGATCGGGCAGGTGCTGGTGATCTGGGGCTTGGCGCTGCTGTTCATGATGCCGCGGCTGGTGGCCGGTGCGCATTGGGGGCAGGACGATTATATCGGTGGGGTGTTGCTGGCGCTGTTGGCGTTGGGCTGGGGTTACTACACGCCCTTTGCAGCGAAGGTTTCGCGGGGGCTGGTGCGAGTGACGAGCCCGGTGTTTGAGTTGTTTCGGCGAGTACCGCTGGTTAATCGCTTGAGCGTGATTCGCAGCGTTTGAGTTGAAATAGCAGGAGCCGACCTGGCTCCTGCGGTCTGCCGATTAATCATCATTGCCACTGCCGCGAAACTTGAACAGGTCGCGCCGCTGCTTCTTGCTTGGCTTGCCGTCGGTGGTCATGCCCAGGGAGCCGGCCTTGCGCATGGCCGCCGCGTTTTCGCGCTTGGCGATGCTGGCTTCGGTCTCGGTATACAACGCCTGCGCCTCGGGAGCGCCCCTTCGCACAATTGAAAGCGCCTGGACCACGACGGTTCGTTCATCAAACCCGGCACGGATCTGAAACTCATCGCCGATGCGTGGCTCCTTGCCGGGCTTGCAACGCTCGCCGCGCCAATGCACCTTGCCACTCTCGATCGCCGCCTTGGCCAAGGCACGGGTCTTGAAGAAACGCGCCGCCCACAACCACTTGTCCAAACGGACTGTTTCTTCCTCTTCCTGCTTCTGAGCCACTTGAATTCCTCGCTCTGAAAAATGTCGCAACTTTACCGTTGAAACCCTTCAACGCATAAACCCTTGAGCTCACCTAAGATACGCCAGGTAGCATCCTGTTTTCGCGAGGTTAACGTGTGACCGACTTTCCCATTTCACTGACCTCGCCCAAACAAGCCTGTGCGGGCTGCCAGCAAAGTGAGCCGCTGGGCTTTGAGTTCGCCTTTGCGTATCAGCCTATCGTGGACCTGCGTAACCAGTCGATCTTTGCCCATGAAGCCTTGGTGCGCGGCGTGAATGGTGAGGGCGCGATGTCGGTGCTGGATCAGGTCAACGACAGCAATCGCTACCGTTTCGACCAGCAATGCCGCACCCGCGCGATCGCCACCGCTTCGACACTCAACATGCAGACGCACCTTTCAATCAACTTCATGCCCAATGCGGTCTATCGACCAGAACTGTGCATCCGCAGCACCCTGGAGGCGGCCCGCGCGCATAATTTTCCGTTGGATCGGCTGATTTTCGAGACCCTGGAAAGCGAGCATGTAGATAACTATCGCCATTTGACGAATATTCTGCGTGAATACCGCGAATTCGGCTTCAAGACCGCCATCGACGATTTCGGGGCGGGCTATTCGGGGCTGAATCTGCTGGCCGATTTCCAACCTGACCTGATCAAACTCGACATGGCGCTGATCCGCGATGTCGACCGTGATCGTGTCCGTCAGGTGATCGTCCGGGGGATTGTCACAATCTGTGAGCAGTTGGGCGTTACTGTCATCGCCGAGGGCATCGAAAGTGCCGGCGAGCGGGACTTTCTCGCCGACTGTGGAATATTTCTGATGCAGGGCTACTGGTTCGCCAAGCCTGCATTCAAAGCCCTGGCCGAGGTATCACCCGCCGCCTGGGCGTATTAATTGCCGGTTATTCATATTGAAGACATTTGACCATTTGACCGTTGTGGGTCTGCGTGAGTGGGTGGCACTTCCCGACTTGGGAGTGGCAGGCCTGCGCGCCAAGATCGACACCGGCGCCAGTACCTCAAGCCTGCATGCCACCGAGATCGAGCCATTTGAGCGCGACGGTGCAAAGTGGGTGCGCTTCACCGCGCACCTGGGCAGCGTGGTGCAACTGCGTCACCGGCGCTGCGAAGCACCGCTGGTGGCGATGAAAACCATTAAAAGCTCCAACGGCCAGGCCCAGGTGCGGTATGTGATCAGCACCACCCTGGCCCTGGGCGATCGGGTATGGCGGGTGGAATTCACCCTCGCCTGCCGCAAGGCCATGCGTTACCGCCTGTTGCTGGGCTCCAAGGCCCTGATTGACGGCCAACTGGTGGTCAGTCCCGGCGTCAAATACGTTCAAGACAAGCCGGTGTTCCCGGTCTCTACTACCTCTGCCACAGGTGCTGCATGAAGATCGCTGTGCTGTCGCGTAACCCGCGTCTGTATTCCACCCGTCGCCTGGTCGAGGCCGGCACCGAACGTGGCCATGAGATGGTGGTGATCGATACGTTGCGCGCCTATATGAACATTGCCAGTCATAAGCCGCAGATCCACTACCGGGGCAAACCGCTGGAAGGCTTCGATGCGGTGATCCCGCGTATCGGTGCTTCGGTGACGTTCTATGGCTGCGCGGTACTGCGCCAGTTTGAAATGATGGGGGTGTCTCCCCTCAATGAATCGGTGGCTATCGCCCGTTCGCGGGACAAGCTGCGCTCGCTGCAGTTGCTGTCGCGCCGTGGCATTGGCTTGCCGGTCACCGGCTTTGCGCACTCCCCGGATGACATTCCCGACCTGATCGAGATGGTCAACGGCGCGCCGCTGGTGATCAAGGTGCTGGAAGGCACCCAGGGCATCGGCGTGGTGCTGTGTGAAACCGCGACTGCGGCCGAGTCGGTGATCGAGGCGTTCATGGGCCTCAAGCAGAACATCATGGTGCAGGAGTACATCAAGGAAGCCGGCGGTGCGGATATCCGCTGCTTCGTGGTGGGCGACAAGGTGATTGCCGCGATGAAGCGCCAGGCCAAGCCGGGTGAGTTTCGGTCCAACCTGCACCGTGGAGGCAGTGCCAGCCTGATCAAGATCACCCCGGAAGAACGCATGACCGCACTGCGGGCAGCCAAGGTCATGGGGTTGAGCGTGGCGGGTGTGGATATATTGCGCTCCAACCACGGGCCGCTGGTGATGGAGGTGAACTCGTCACCGGGCCTGGAAGGAATTGAGACCACCACCGGCAAGGATGTGGCGGGGATCATCATTCAGCATCTGGAGAAGAGTGGTGGGCCGAATATGACGCGCACCAAAGGCAAGGGCTGAATACACCCGACCTATAAAGCACCGCAAAACCAGTGTGGGAGCGGGCTTGCTCGCGAAGGCGGTGGATCAGTCGACATTTCTATGGACTGACCCACCGCCTTCGCGAGCAAGCCCGCTCCCACATTTAGACCGCGTCCCTGGGCAACATCAGCCCCAACGGCAAGCGCACTCGCGCTTCCAGGCCGCCATCCGGCCGGTTGCGCAATTCGACGTTGCCGCCATGCATCGAAGCAATCCGCCGCACAATCGCCAGCCCCAGGCCCGTGCCTTTGCCACCCCGGGCACGGTCGCCGCGGGTGAACGGGTTGAAGATACCTTCCAGTTCCGCCGGATCGATGCCGGCACCACGGTCCATGACACTCAGCACCACGTAAGGCGCACTGGTATCCCCGGAAACGTAGGCTGCTACTTCCACATCGGAACCAGCGTGATGCAGCGCGTTACCAATCAGGTTATTCAGCAGGCGCTTCATCGAAACCCGACGCAACGCGAACGGCTGGATCGGTTCCAGGCGCATCCGCACCTGCTCGCCGTTCTGGTTGTAGGGCGCCACCACCTCACGTACCAGGTCCGTCAGGTCGACCTCTTCCACCACCTCGTCCCTGCCATCGCGGATAAACGCCAGGAACTGGTCGAGAATCGCGTCCATGTCCTCGATGTCTCGAACCATGTCGTCGGTAAGGTCGGTGTGGTTACCCATCAGTTCCAGGGAAAGCCGCAGACGCGTCAGCGGCGTGCGCAGGTCATGGGACACCCCCGCCAGCATCAGCTCGCGCTCGCGCCCCGCCTGTTCGACATCCTCGGCCATCTGGTTGAACGCGCTGTACACCTCGGTCATTTCACTCGGCGTATCGCTGATGGGCAGGCGCACACTGCGGCCCTGGCCCAGCTGGCGTGCGGCAAACACCAGGCGCTTGAGCGGCTGGTTGAGCTGGCGCACGAAAATCCAGGCAGACGCGGTGGAAAGCAAGCCAATCGCCAGGAACCAGCCCAGCACGTTCCAGATCTTCTGCCCCCGCAGTGGATGCGGATACAGCGGCACTTTCAGCCAGTCCTCCCCCAGGCTCGGCGCTCGCACCCACAGCGCCGGCGACACATGCATGCGCAACCGCACCTCGGTGTCTTCACCCAGTTCGGCCTGCATCTGGCGCTGGTAGATTTCGCTGTAGGGCCAATGTTGCTCGCCCTCGGGCACGCCCGCGCCCGCGACCCGGACCAGGGTAGCGGCCTTGGCGATCTTCTCGCGGTTCTCGGGGTCTGCGGCCCAATAGGCGCGCAAGGTCAGCGCGACACCGTGGCTGTACTGCCGGTCCACCAGCACGTCTTCGTTCATCAACAGATAAACCAGTGTCAGGGCCTTGGAAAACAGTACGACGATGAGCACCAGCCAAAGGGTGCGTGAGAAGAAACTCTGCGGGAACCACAACGGGGTTTTCATAAAAGACAGCTGGACACCTTGCAGGAGCGAGCCAAGCTCGCAGAATTGCAAACGCCGGGCAACCGGCTGACTCTTATCGAGTCATCACCGGCACGCCCGCCTCTGCAAATCATCGGTCACTTGGTTGCAGTGCCATCCGGCACAAACACGTAACCCACGCCCCACACCGTCTGGATATAACGCGGCTTGGATGGATCGGGCTCGATCATCCGGCGCAGACGGGAGATCTGTACGTCGATGGAGCGCTCCAGGGCGTCCCACTCGCGGCCACGGGCCAGGTTCATCAGCTTGTCGCGGGTCAGCGGCTGGCGAGCGTTCATCACCAGTGCCTTGAGCACGGCGAATTCGCCGGTGGTCAGCATGTGCACTTCATCGCCACGCTTGAGCTCACGGGTGGCCAGCGACAGCTCGTAGTCACCGAAGGTCACGCTTTCGTCTTCGCTGCCTGGGGCACCCGGTACCGGGGCGGCCTGGCGACGCAGTACGGCCTTGACCCGTGCCATCAGCTCGTCCGGGTTGAACGGCTTGGCCAGGTAATCGTCGGCGCCCAGTTCCAGGCCCTTGATGCGGCTCAGCTCATCGCCCTTGGCGGTCAGCATGATGATCGGGATCTGATTGTTGGCGCCGCGCAGGCGTTTGCAGGCGGTCAGGCCGTCTTCGCCGGGCAGCATCAGGTCCAGCACCACCAGGTTGAAGACTTCACGTCCCAACAGGCGGTCCATCTGTTCGGTGTTTGGCACCGCGCGGGCACGGTAGCCCTTGGAGTTGAAGAAACGCTCCAGCAGGCTGCTCAGCCCCGGATCGTCATCAACGATGAGAATTTTTTCGCCTTCAGCAGTTTGTGCAGTGCTGCTCATTAGATGCTCCTCTTATCTCGGCGCGCATTATGGCGTAGCTGCCGTTATACGCACCGTGTGCATTGTTAGCAGATTTTTCCTCTACCGCCAGCGAACCCGCGCCCTACAACCTTGGCGGCAATCCCCCCAAGGGCAGAACGCTGGTTATAATGCGGCGCCTTTGTGCAGGGCAACGTCAGTTCGTTACCGTTTACTGCCAGGGGATTTTTTTCACCCGCTTGTAGTGATTTTTTCGATTTCGAGGGTCAATAGGCTGCCTCTTGACCCAGGCAGCGGCGCCAGACGGGCCGCTCAACCAGCCTCGCGAGCCTTGTTTTCCGGGCCTGCGAGCCTGCTTTCAGAATTTCAGGTGGTTTTATGGACAGCATCAACAGCCGCATCGCCGAGGAACTCGGCGTACGCCCACAACAGGTCGAAGCGGCCGTCGCTCTACTGGATGAAGGCTCCACAGTGCCCTTCATCGCCCGTTACCGTAAAGAAGTCACCGGCAGCCTCGATGATATCCAGTTGCGGCATCTGGAAGAGCGCCTGCGCTACCTGCGAGAACTCGACGAACGGCGTATCAGCATCCTCGCCAGCATTGAAGAGCAAGGCAAGCTGACCCCGCAGCTGGAACGCGACATCAAGCTCGCCGACACCAAGACCCGCCTCGAAGACTTGTACCTGCCGTACAAGCAGAAGCGCCGCACCAAGGGCCAGATCGCCCTGGAAGCCGGCCTCGGCGAGCTGGCCGACGGTCTGTTCAACGACCCGTCCCTGGCCCCGGAAACCGAAGCTGCACGCTTTGTCGATGCCGAAAAAGGCGTGGCCGACGTCAAGGCCGCCCTCGAAGGCGCCAAGTACATCCTCATGGAGCGCTTCGCCGAAGACGCCAACCTGCTGGAAAAACTGCGCAACTACCTGAAGCAGGAAGCCACCCTCAGTGCCCGCGTAATCGCCGGCAAGGAAGAGGAAGGCGCCAAGTTCCGCGATTACTTCGAACACGACGAGCCGCTGAAAAGCATGCCGTCCCACCGTGCACTGGCGATTTTCCGCGGCCGCAACGAAGGCATCCTGAGCTCCGCGCTGAAAGTCGGCGACGAGCTGCCAGGCACCATGCACCCGTGCGAAGGCATGATCGGTCAACAGTTCGGCATCCAGAATCAGAATCGTCCTGCGGACAAGTGGCTCAGTGAGGTCGTGCGCTGGACCTGGAAGGTCAAGCTCTACACCCACCTCGAAACCGACCTGCTGGGCGAGTTGCGCGACGGCGCCGAAACCGAAGCCATCAGCGTATTCGCCCACAACCTGCACGACCTGCTGCTGGCCGCACCCGCCGGCCCACGCGCGACCCTGGGCCTCGACCCGGGCCTGCGCACCGGCTGCAAGGTTGCCGTGGTCGACGCCACCGGCAAGCTGCTGGATCACGCCACGGTTTACCCCCACGTGCCGCACAACAAGTGGGACCAGACCATCGCCATCCTGGCCGCCCTGTGCGCCAAGCACTCGGTGGACCTGATTGCCATCGGCAACGGCACCGCCAGCCGTGAAACCGACAAGCTGGCCGCCGAGCTGATCAAAAAATACCCAGGCATGCAGATGACCAAGGTGATGGTCTCCGAGGCCGGCGCTTCGGTGTACTCCGCGTCTGAACTGGCTTCCAAGGAATTCCCGGACCTCGACGTGTCGATCCGTGGCGCAGTGTCCATCGCTCGCCGCCTGCAGGACCCACTGGCCGAGCTGGTGAAGATCGACCCGAAATCCATCGGCGTCGGCCAGTACCAGCACGACGTGTCGCAGCTGAAACTGGCTCGCGGCCTGGACGCCGTGGTTGAAGACTGCGTGAACGCCGTGGGCGTGGACGTAAACACCGCTTCGGTTGCGCTGCTGGCCCGCATCTCCGGTCTCAACGCCACCCTGGCGCAGAACATCGTGACCCACCGCGACGAAAACGGTGCGTTCAAGACCCGTGCAGCACTGAAAAAAGTCGCACGCCTTGGCGAAAAAACCTTCGAGCAAGCCGCCGGCTTCCTGCGCGTCATGAACGGTGACAACCCGCTGGACTCCTCGGCTGTCCATCCGGAAGCCTACCCGCTGGTACAACGCATCGCCGCTGAAACCGACCGCGACATCCGCTCGCTGATCGGCGACGCCGCATTCCTCAAGCGCCTGGACCCGAAGAAGTACACCGACGAAACCTTCGGCGTGCCGACCATCACCGACATCCTGCAAGAGCTGGAAAAACCTGGCCGCGACCCGCGTCCCGAGTTCAAGACCGCCGAATTCCAGGAAGGCGTCGAAGACCTCAAGGACCTGCAACTGGGGATGATCCTCGAAGGCGTGGTGACCAACGTGACCAACTTCGGCGCGTTTGTGGATATCGGCGTGCATCAGGACGGTTTGGTGCACATCTCTGCGCTTTCGGAGAAGTTCATCAAGGACCCGCGTGAAGCGGTGAAAGCCGGTGATGTGGTCAAGGTCAAGGTCATGGAAGTCGACATCCCGCGCAAACGCGTCGGCCTGTCGATGCGCATGAGCGACACCCCGGGCGAGAAAATCGACGGTGCCCGCGGCGCACGCCCGGGCTCGGCGCCACGCCAGTCCCAAGGCGCCGCCCCCCGCAAGGAAACCGCTGCGCCAGCCCCGGCCAACAACGCCATGGCTTCGCTGTTCGCCAACGCCAAACAACTGAAGAAACGTTAATGGAACTGCCAGCCGGCTTGACCCACAGCGCGTTCAGCGAACTCATTGGCTGCCGCCTGCAGCGCCTGGAAACCGGTGTTGCCGAGGTGGCCTTGACCCTGGAACCGCAGTTGCGCAACCGCGCTGGCAAGCTCCATGGCGGGGCGATCTTCAGCCTGGTGGACATTGCCATGGGGCTGGCGTGTTCCAGCTCCCATGGTTTCGACCAGCAGAGCGCGACCATCGAATGCAAGATCAACTACATCCGCGCCGTTTCCGACGGCGATGTGCTGTGCACCGCCCGGGTGATTCACCCGGGCCGGCGCACGCTGGTGGTCGAGGCGGACGTGTACCAGGACGAAAAACTGGTCGCAAAAGCACAAGGCACCTTCGCTGTCCTATAGCTCCCTGTCATCGATTTGAGTTAATTTCGGCGCTTCGAAAGTTGCGCCGAACTTTTCCTCGTGCGCGATAGCCAGATTCAGGGACGAGGGCGGCTCTTTCAGAGTGGGTCAATCCGGCTCAAAAACCAGGCGATAACGCCAGTTTCCACTTCACCCTTGTAGACCGTCCTGACCACCCCCATATTGGGGCGACTGACGCGTGAAGGAATCCAACTTGAGCGAACTTCTCAACCGCCGCCTGGCCCTGCTCGGCAAGCACGAACACCTCTCTTTGCTCGAGCAATGCCTGCACGGCATCGAGCGCGAATGCCTGCGCGTCACCGGTGAAGGCCGACTGGCACAAACGCCGCATCCCGAGGCCCTGGGCGCTGCACTGACCCACGAACAGATCACCACCGACTATTCCGAGTCGCTGCTTGAGTTCATCACGCCGGCGTTGCCCAACCCGGCCGATACCCTGAGCAGCCTCGACAAGATCCACCGTTTTGCCTACAGCAAGCTCGGCAGCGAGTACCTGTGGAGTCCATCGATGCCGTGCCCGTTGCCGGCCGAGGAAGATATTCCGATTGCCTACTACGGCACCTCCAACATCGGACAGCTCAAGTACGTGTATCGCAAGGGCCTGGCCCTGCGGTACGGCAAGACCATGCAGTGCATCGCCGGGATCCACTACAACTTTTCCCTGCCGGAAGACCTCTGGCCGTTGCTCAAGGAAGCCGAAGGCTTTGTGGGCACCGACCGGGATTACCAGTCCACGGCCTATATCGCGCTGATCCGTAACTTCCGCCGCTACAGCTGGCTGCTGATGTACCTGTTCGGCGCCTCGCCGGCCCTGGACGCGGGTTTCCTGCGCGGTCGCTCGCACCAGCTCGAAGTGCTGGACGCCGACACCCTGTACCTGCCGTACGCCACCAGCCTGCGCATGAGCGACCTGGGTTACCAGAGCAACGCCCAGGCCGGCCTGACGCCGTGCTACAACGACCTGGCGAGCTACACCGACAGCCTGCGCGAAGCTGTGGCAACGCCCTACGCACCGTACGTCGAAGTCGGTACCCATAAGGACGGTGAGTGGGTTCAGCTCAACACCAACATCCTGCAGATCGAAAACGAGTACTACTCCAACATCCGGCCCAAGCGCGTGACCTACACCGGCGAACGGCCGATCCAGGCGCTGATGGCCCGTGGCATCCAGTACATCGAAGTGCGTTGCCTGGACATCAACCCGTTCCTGCCGATGGGCATCGACTTGCAAGAGTCGCGCTTCCTCGATGCGTTCCTGCTGTATTGCGCGCTGAATGACAGCCCGCTGTTCGCCGACAATGAGTGCGGCAACGCCACCTCCAACTTCCTCAGCGTGGTCAAGGAAGGCCGCCGTCCGGGCCTGCAATTGCAGCGCCGTGGCGAATCGGTGGACATGAAGGAATGGGCGGCAGAGCTGCTGGAGCAGATTGCTCCGCTGGCGGCGATGCTGGACCAGAGCCAGGGCATCAATGAACACAGCCAGGCGCTGGACGCGCAGCTGGCGAAGGTCAAGGATTCGTCCCTGACCCCGTCGGCCCAGGTGCTCGCGGCGATGAGCGAGCGTAAAGAGAGCTTTGCGCAGTTCTCGCTGCATCAGAGCCAGGTGCATGCGGAGTACTTCCGCAGCGAGCCGTTGAAGGCTGAGGAACAGGCACGCTTTGAGGAGCTGGCGCGCAGTTCGCTGGCGCAGCAGGCGGAGCTTGAGCAGAACGAAGTGGGTGATTTTGACGTGTTTGTCGGGTCGTACCAGGCGAGCATCCTCGCCATCAGCAACTAAAAGCCTGACACAAAACCCTGTGGGGGCCGGGCTCTTGTGGGAGCCGGGCTTGCCCGCGATGCAGGCGCCGCGGTATTTCATCAGTACCGAGTCGATGCTATCGCAGGCAAGCCCGCTCCCACATTTGGCCTATGCGCCTTCTAGCCTGGCGCGCGAGTTTCTCCTCATAAGCTAATTCGAAAATGTTATTTATTTTCGGATTCTTAGATCATTTAGTCTTCTCGCACGCCGACCTCCGGCCGCCTGATGAGGACTTCCCCCTTGAAACTGCACTTCCCCCTTCGCCTCTTGGCGGCGTTGTCCCTGGCCGGTGCCAGCCTGTTTGCCCAGGCCGCCGACGTGACCATCGCTTACCAGACCACCGTTGACCCGGCGAAAGTCGCTCAGGCCGACGGCGCGTACGAAAAAGCCACCAACGCCAAGATCGACTGGCGCAAATTCGACAACGGTGCCGACATCATCGCCGCCATCGCTTCCGGTGACGTGCAGATCGGCTACCTCGGTTCCAGCCCGCTGACCGCTGCCGTGACCCGCAAGGTTCCGGTGGAAACCTTCCTGATCGCCACCCAGATCGGCGGGGCCGAGGCCCTGGTGGCCCGCAACGGTTCCGGGATCAACAGCCCGCAGGACCTGATCGGCAAGAAAGTCGCCGTGCCATTCGTTTCCACCGGCCACTACAGCCTGCTGGCCGCGTTGAAGCACTGGAACATCGACCCGTCCAAAGTGACCATCCTCAACCTCGCCCCGCCGGCCATCATCGCCGCCTGGAAACGTGGTGATATCGACGCCACCTACGTGTGGGACCCAGCGCTTGGCGTGGCCAAGGAAAACGGCAAGGTGCTGATCACCTCCGGCGAACTGGCCAAGTTCGGCGCGCCGACCTTCGATGCCTGGATCGTGCGTAAGGATTTCGCCGAGAAGCACCCGGAAATCGTCACGGCTTTTGCCAAGGTCACCCTGGATGCCTACGCCGCTTACCGCAAAGACCCACAAGCCTGGCTGGCTGACAAAGGCAACGTCGACAAACTGGTGAAGCTCTCCGGGGCCAAGGCCAGCGACATTCCGCTGCTGCTGCAAGGCAACGTCTACCCGCTGGCGGCTGACCAGGTCGCCCTGCTCGGCGCACCGACCACCAAGGCTGTCACCGACACCGCCGCATTCCTCAAGGAACAAGGCAAGGTCGACGCCGTACTGCCGGACTACGCCCCGTACGTCAGCCCGAAGTTCATCACTAACTGATACCAGGAGTTAACCGCGATGGCCTTGCTACAACTGGAGCGCATCAGCGCACAGTACCCAGGCAGCCCGGAGCCAGTGCTGGCAGATATTTCCCTGAGCCTTGGGCCCCAGCAATTGCTGGTGGCCCTCGGCCCTTCCGGCAGTGGCAAGACTTCGCTGTTGAACCTGATTGCCGGCTTTGTCGAACCCAGCGCCGGGCGCATCACCCTTGACGGTGTGCCGGTAAAAGGACCGAGCGCCGAACGCGGCGTGGTGTTCCAGGACGACGCCCTGCTGCCCTGGCAGGACGTGCTGGCCAACGTCGGCTTCGGCCTGGAGTTGGCAGGCGTGCCCAAGGACCAGCGGGAAATCCGCGCCCGGGAAATGCTCGCCCTGGTGGACCTCGCCGGTTTCGACAGCCGTCGTATCTGGCAACTCTCCGGTGGCCAGAAGCAACGTGTCGGACTGGCTCGTGCATTGGCTGCCGACCCCCGCGTACTGCTGATGGACGAACCCTTCGGCGCCCTTGATGCCTTCACCCGCGAACAGATGCAGGAGCTGTTGCTGCAAGTCTGGCGGCGCACGGCCAAACCGGTATTCCTGATTACCCACGACATCGAAGAAGCGGTGTTCCTCGCCACGGATTTGATTCTGCTGGCGCCCAACCCCGGCCAGATCGTCGAGCGCCTGAGCCTGGACTTCGGCCAGCGCTACGCCGCCGGTGAGTC
The DNA here is from genome assembly GCF_013385435.1 of Pseudomonas sp. F9001. NCBI lineage: Bacteria > Pseudomonadati > Pseudomonadota > Gammaproteobacteria > Pseudomonadales > Pseudomonadaceae > Pseudomonas > Pseudomonas sp. F9001. The sequence goes on along the minus strand of NZ_JACAPX010000036.1, from coordinate 37,891 downwards.
GGCACGCGCGATCAAGTCCGACCCGCGCTTTATCGAAACCCGCGAACACGTGCTGGGCAAGGTGTTCTCCCAACGGCAGGTGTCCGCATGAGCAGTTACGAATTACCGGCCACGGCCACCAAGCCGGCGAGCAAACCCGTCGTGCCCGTACGCCGCAGCCTGAGCACCCGCTGGATCAGCGTGCTGACCCTGGTGACCCTGGTTGCCATCTGGTGGGCCGTGACCGCCAGCGGGCTGATCGAGCCGCTGTTCCTGCCACCGCCTTCGGCCGTGCTGCAAAAAGGCTGGCTGCTGGCGACCACCGGCTATATGGATTCCACCCTGTGGCAGCACCTGGGCGCGAGCCTCAAGCGCATCGGCCTGGGCCTCGGCTTTGCCGTGCTGACCGCTGTGCCGGTGGGGATTGCCATCGGTTCCAACCGCATCGCCCGGGGCATTCTGGATCCGCTGATCGAGTTTTACCGCCCGATCCCGCCGCTGGCTTACCTGCCGCTGATCGTGATCTGGTGCGGCATCGGCGAGCTGTCCAAGGTGTTGCTGATCTACCTGGCGATTTTTGCGCCGATCGCCATCGCGACCGCCACCGGCGTACGTACCGTCGACCCGGCCAAACTGCGCGCCGCGCAGTCGTTGGGCGCTACCCGGGCACAACTGATTCGCCATGTGATCCTGCCGAGCGCCCTGCCCGACATCCTCACCGGCGTGCGGATTGGCCTGGGCGTGGGTTGGTCGACCCTGGTAGCCGCAGAATTGATCGCGGCCACCAGCGGCCTGGGCTTCATGGTGCAGTCCGCCGCGCAATTCCTGGTCACCGACGTGGTGGTGCTGGGGATTCTGGTGATCGCGCTGATCGCCTTCGCCATGGAAATGGGCTTGCGTGCCCTGCAGCGCAAACTGGTGCCGTGGCATGGCCAGGCACACTGAAAAATTTTCGACGAGAATCCCATGAGCAGCCTGACCGTAACACCTCTCAGCACCGCCCTTGGCGCCCAGATCAGTGGCGTCGACATCACCCAACCGTTGAACATTGAAGACCGCGACGCCATCGAACAGGCGCTGCTCAAGCATTCGGTGCTGTTCTTCCGTAACCAGCCAATCAACCCGCAGCAACAGGCGCGGTTCGCGGCGAATTTCGGCGACCTGCACATTCACCCGATCTACCCCAACGTGCCGGAGCAGCCTGAAGTGCTGATCCTCGACACCGCCGTGACCGACGTGCGCGACAACGCCATCTGGCACACCGACGTGACCTTCCTGCCCACCCCGGCCCTCGGTGCGGTACTGAGCGCCAAGCTGCTGCCGGAGTTTGGTGGCGATACGTTGTGGGCCAGCGGGATTGCCGCGTATGAGGCGTTGTCCGAGCCGTTCAAGAAGCTGTTGGACGGTTTGACGGCAACCCATGACTTCACCCGCTCCTTCCCGCTGGAGCGTTACGGCAACACGCCGGAAGATTTGGCGCGCTGGGAAGAAGCCCGGCGCAAGAACCCGCCGCTGTCTCACCCGGTGATTCGTACGCACCCGGTGAGCGGGCGTAAGTCGCTGTTCGTCAGCGAGGGGTTCACCAGCAAGATCAACGAACTGGAGCCGGCGGAAAGCGACGTGGTGTTGAAGCTGCTGTTTGCCCATGCAACACGGCCGGAATTCACCATTCGCTGGCGTTGGCAGGAAAATGACGTGGCGTTCTGGGATAACCGCGTGACCCAGCATTACGCGGTGGATGATTACCGGCCGCAGCGGCGGGTGATGCATCGGGCGACGATTCTTGGAGATGTGCCGTTCTAGCAGGCACACCACAAATCAAATGTGGGAGCGGGCTTGCTCGCGAAAGCGGTGAATCAGTCGACATATCCAGTGACTGACACTCCGCTTTCGCGAGCAAGCCCGCTCCCACATTGGGTAGAGGTTGATGCCGGAATCGGGCTCTACCGCTTATTCAGCCGTAGACGGCTTCTCCCACAGGTTAATCCCGCCTTCCTGGGCAAACCGATCAATCTCCGCCAGCTCCTGCGCGCTGAAGCTCAGGTTCTGCAACGCACCGACGTTTTCAATGATCTGCTCCGGCCGGCTCGCGCCGATCAGGGCGCTGGTGACCCGTGGATCACGCAACGTCCACGCCAACGCCATCTGCGCCAGGCTCTGGCCACGGCGCTTGGCAATTTCATTCAGCGCGCGGGCGTGGGCGATGTTGGCCTCGGACAAGTGCTTGGCCTGCAACGAACCACCCCCCGGACGATTGACCCGCGCATCCGCCGGTACGCCGTTGAGGTATTTGTCGGTCAGCAGGCCCTGGGCCAATGGCGTGAACGCGATCACCCCGGCACCGAGTTCTTCGGTGACGTCCAGCAGGTCTTTTTCCACCCAGCGGTTGAGCAGGTTGTAGGCCGGCTGGTGGATCAGCAGCGGGACTTTCCACTCCTGGAGCAGCGCCGCAATTTCCCGGGTTTTCACGCCGGAGTAGGACGAAATCCCGATGTACAACGCCTTGCCCTGTTGCACGGCGGTGGCCAGTGCGCTGGCGGTTTCTTCCAGCGGGGTGTCGGCATCAAAACGGTGGGAGTAGAAGATGTCCACGTAGTCGACGCCCAGGCGTTGCAGGCTCTGGTCGAGGCTCGCCAGCACGTACTTGCGCGAACCGCCGCCCTGGCCATAAGGGCCCGGCCACATGTCCCAGCCCGCCTTGCTGGAGATGATCAGTTCATCGCGGTAATGCTTGAAGTCTTCCCGCAGCAAACGACCGAAGTTGATCTCGGCGCTGCCGTATGGAGGGCCGTAGTTGTTGGCCAGGTCGAAGTGGTTGATACCCAGGTCGAACGCGGTGCGCAGCAAGGCGCGCTGGGTATCGATCGGGGTGCTGTCGCCAAAGTTGTGCCACAGCCCCAGGGACAGTGCCGGCAGCACCAGTCCGCTGCGACCTACGCGGCGGTAAGGAATAGATTCATAGCGGTTTTCGGCAGCAATGTAAGTCATCGAATCCTCTCTTGGACTTGGGGCAAATAAGGCCCGGGAATAAGCATATTCCCGGGCCTTTTAAGCAGCTGAATCGCTTAAGTCTGCCTATCCCTTTTACAGCAAAGTCCTACCAGAGTGGAACGACGTAGCTTACATAGAAGCGGTTTTCATCTTGCACCGTGGCACCGGTGATATCCGGGCTGGCGTGGGCATTTCGCCAGGTTACGCCGAGGCCTTTGAGGGTGCCGGTGGGCACCTGGTAAGCCACGGTGACGTTACGTTCCCATTCACTGGTAGTGCCTTGGGTGGTGCGGATGTCATCACCGTGGGCGTAGGACGTGGCGAAGGTCAGGCCGTTAAGGCCGAGTTTGCCGAAGTCATATTTGTACTGCGCCAGCCAGGTGCGCTCGCCGGCATGCTGGAATTTGTTCAGTTGCATGTTGGTGAGTGCCGGGGTGTCGGCGCCCGAGCCCGGGCCCTGGTTGCTGGCACCGCTGTTCAGGCCGGAATCCAGGTACGGGAAGTCGCTGTCGCCGCTGTTTTTCTGGATGCCCAGGCCGACGGTATGGCCGTCCAGGCTGTAGCTTTCCAACAGGCTGACGGTGGACTGGTTGATGCGGCCCTTGGAGGTGCCATCGCCGTAGAGACCCGCCGCGGAATAGTCTTTGTCGCCCGCGGCGTTTTCACCCACACCCAGGCTGCGGTACAGGCGCACGTCGGTGTCGATCGCGCCGACAGGCAGGGCGTCATGACGCTTGGCACCGAGGAAGAACTGCTGGTAGTAATCCTCAAGGTTGGAGTACCACAGGCTGACGGTGGTGTCCGGCAAACCTTTGTAGTCCGCACCGCCGTAGAGGAAGCGATCGCTCTCTTTGGTGCCGCCGGCGGTGATCATGCCCTGGTCGCCGGTTTCGTTGCGGATCTTGGTCTTGAGGATGTCACCGGCGGTAAAGGTGAAGTCGGTCAAGTCCTTGGAAACCAACTGCACGCCGGTGTTGGTCTGCTGGTACAGGCGGCCGTCGGTGTTGGCCAGCACCGGGTTGTTGCCGTACAGCGTACCGACGCGCAATTCATCCTGGGCGAAGCGCATCTTGAAGGTCGGGCTGAGCACGCCGAACTGGTCGGCCGACTTGCCGTTATCCAGCGGGAACATGCTGCCGGGGTAGCGGCCCTGGTGATCCTTGTCATTGAGGTCGCCGCCGGAGTCCAGTTTCAAACCGTAGAACGCCTGCAGGTCCAGGCCAAAGCCCACCGGCCCATCGGTGTAGCCGGACTTGAAATTGAACTCAAAACCCTGGCCCCAATCGCGGATGCTGTGGGCCTTGTTATTGCTGTTCACCACATCGCGCCCCTGCTGGTTGAGGTAGCGGTTGAGCAGGGTCACGTCGGCGTGGCTGTCATCGATAAAATCGGCGTGGGCGGACAGCATAAAGCTCGCCATGGCGGCACCCACCATGGGGCTTAATAACGTCTTCATTGGTACCGGTCTCCGTCACTGTTCTGAAATGAAAGCGTCAAACGCTTCACACAATTAGGCGATGGCCATGTGACAGTTCGGAGTCAAAACACCCTTTACCCGGATGAAATTAAATTTAAGAAACCCAGTAAAGACGCGGGTTAGCGGGCAGTGGCGAAGATTTCGGCGAGCCAATCGACGAACACCCGCACCCTCGGCGACATGTGTCGGTTTTGCGGGTAGAGCACCGAAACCGGCATGGGCGGCGGTGGTGTATCAATGAGGATTTCCTGCATCACGCCCTGGTTGATCAGCTCGGCGATGCGGTAGTGCGGGCACTGGATAATGCCCAGTCCGGCGACTGCGCTGGCGGCATAAATCTCTGCACCGAACACCGACAGCGCCCCCTCGATGGTCACTTCCTGCACCTGGCCGTCGACCATGAATTCGAAGGGGAACAGCTTCGCGGTGGTGCGTGAAACATAGTTCACCGCACGGTGCTCGCCCAGGTCGGCGAGGCGCTTCGGCTCGCCGTATTTGCGCAGGTAGGCCGGGCTCGCGCAGGTCACCTGGCGCAGCGTCGCAACCCGGCGACCGATCAACGCCGAATCCCCCAGGGTGCCCGCCCGCAGCACACAATCCACGCCTTCGGCGATCAGGTCGACGAAGCGGTCCGCCTCGCTGATGGACAGCTCGATTTCCGGGTAGCGCGCCATGAATTGCGGCAGCGCCGGAATCACGAAGTACTTGGCCAGGGTGCCGTGCAAATCCACCCGCAGGCGGCCCTTGGGGGCCACCGAACGGAAGGCCAGTTCCGCCTCTTCCAGCTCCGCCAGCAGTTGCACACAGCGCAGGTAATAGGCCTCGCCATCCAGCGTGGGGCGGACGCGGCGGGTGCTGCGTTCCAGCAGGCGCGTGCCGAGCCAGGCCTCGAACTGGTTGAGGGTGTGGGTCAGGGTGGCGCGCGGCAGGTTCAGGTCATCGGCCGCCAGCGTGAAGCTGCTGCGTTCGTAAATCCTCACGAACACTTTCATCGCTTTGACCTGGTCCACGGCGCGTCTCCATTGTTGGCGATTCTTGAACAGTCAAGGCAACTCTGGCGCATTTATCGGCCTGGGTAAACATGTGAATCTGCTTCCACACCCAACCACTCCCCCAAGGAAACCAGATCATGACTACCCAAGTTGCTATCGTTACCGGCGCCTCACGCGGCATCGGCGCCGTGGTTGCCAGACAACTGGCTGCCGACGGTTATGCCGTCGCCATCAACTACGCCAACAGCGCCATCGAAGCGTCAAGGCTGGTAGTGGAGTTGCGCCAGGCCGGCCACCAAGCCATAGCGATCCAGGGCGACGTGGCCAGCGCCGCCGACGTCAAGCGCCTGTTCGACGAGACCGAAGCCCAGCTGGGCAAGGTTGATGTGCTGATCAACAACGCCGGGATCCTCAAGGTGCTGCCGCTGGCCCAACACAGCGATGAGCTCTACAACCAGAACTTCGACATCCATACCCGCGGCACCTTCAACGCCCTGCGTGAAGCCGCCACCCGCCTGAACGACGGCGGGCGCATCGTCAATTTCTCCAGCAGCACCGTCGGCCTCAACTTCCCCGGTTATGCGGTGTACATCGCCAGCAAGGCGGCGGTGGAATCCCTGACCCAGGTGTTCGCCAAGGAAATGCGCGGCCGGCGCATCACCGTCAACGCCGTTGCCCCGGGGCCGGTGGCGACCGAACTGTTCCTGCATGGCAAAAGCGAAGAGCAGATCCAGGGCCTGGCCAAGATGGCACCGCTGGAACGCCTGGGCCAACCGGAAGATATCGCCAGCGTGGTGGCGTTCCTGGTGAGCCCGGCCGGTGGTTGGGTGAACGGGCAAATCCTGCGGGCCAATGGTGGTTTGGTCTGAAGGCCACGCAGCACTCACTCTACGACGCACTAATATTGTGGCGAGGGAGCTTGCTCCCGCTGGAGTGCGCAGCGCTCCCATCTTTTTTGGGGCCGCTGTGCAGCCCAGCGGGAGCAAGCTCCCTCGCCACAGGTTTGCTGTTCACGGAAAATCAGCGGGTATCAGGAGACGTCAGATATGCACACCGCCCTCGTCATCACCGCCGGCCTGATCCTCCTCGCGCTGATGCTGTTCATCGGCCAAAAGCTGGGCGTCAGCCGGCACATTCTGGCCTACAGCTTTGTCGGGATCTGGCTGGTGGTGTCGGTGGTGAACGGCGCGGTAGGTGTGGTCACTGCCGGCCAGCCCCTGGTCTCGGAGCTGGTGATCGGCAGCGGGGTATTCGGTGCGCCGTTGGTGGCACTGGCCCTGTTTATCAGGGCCTGAGCCTTAACGAACCAGGTGCAGGAACTGCATGTGCCGTTCGTACTGGTCGAGGATGTCGTTGATGATCTGCTCCTTGGTGTAGCCCACCAGATCGTAGTCCTGACTGCCCTCGCTCAAGTGCACTTCCGCCCGGTAGTAGCGGCGGTTGTTGAGCTGCTTGGAACCCATGCCGCCCCGTGCGAATGACGGGGTGAAATAGCCGCGCATCTGCACCTGATACACAAACGGGTGCTGCTCGCCGTGGCCGATCTCCAGGCTGACGCTGTCATTGGCCGGGTCAGGCTGGGTGACCACGTTGAGGCCTTTTTCGACAAACACCGCCGTCACTTCTTCGATGGCCGGGCGCACCGTGGTCTCGAGGAAACGGTACACCTCATCCCGTGACGGGAAATGCACCGCCTGGCTCAGGCGCTGGCGCCAACCGCCGGTGCCCTTGCGTGAGCCCGATACCGGCGCGAGGGAATGCATCTGCGCAATCTGCTTCTGCGACTCAAGGTAGAACGCCTTGTGCAGCCCCCACATCATCAGCAGCAGGATCATCGAGAACGGTAGCGAGGTCAGGACCACGGCCGACTTGAGCGAGTCGATGCTGCCGGCAAACAGCAGCGCGCTGGTCACCAACGCGGTCATCGCGCCCCAGAACACCCGCAGCCACTTCGGCCCGTCTTCATCGGCGTTGCCGCCTTTGGCCGACAAGGTCGAGAGCACCACCGTGCCGGAGTCGGCCGAGGTGACGAAGAACACGAAGCTGATAAACACCGTGACCGCGATCACCGTCTTGCTCCACGGGTAGGTTTCCAGCAGCAGGTAGAGGCTCATCGACGGGTCATCAATGGCCGACTGTCCCAGCGCCGTAAGGCCGTGGTTGAGTACCTGGTCGATGGCGCTGTTGCCGAAGATCGACATCCACGCCAGGGTGAAGCCCAGCGGGATCAACAGCACGCCGAACACAAATTCACGGATGGTACGACCGCGGGAAATGCGCGCGATAAACAGGCCTACGAACGGCGACCATGCGATCCACCAGGCCCAATAGAACACGGTCCAGCCGCCCAGCCAGTCGCTCGGTTTGTCGTAGGCGTAGAGGTCGAAACTCTTGGTCGGCAAGGCGCCGAGGTAGTCGCCGATGTTCTGGATCAGGGTGTTGAGCAAGTGCTGGGTAGGGCCGGCGAACAACACGAACAGCAGCAGCGCGCAGGCCAGCAGCATGTTGATGTCGGACATCACCCGCACGCCTTTATCGACACCGGAGACCGCCACCAGGATCGCCGCGCCCATCATCAAGGTGATGAGGCCGACCTGGATCCACTGGGTGTGGGCCACGCCGAACAGGTAATCGAGCCCGGAGTTGAGGTGCAACACGCCAAAGCCCATGTCGGCGCCGAGGCCGAACACCGTGGCGATGATGCCGAAGCCGTCCACCGCATAACCGATGGGGCCGTTGATGCGCTTGCCGATCAGCGGATACAGCGCCGAGCGCAACGCCAGCGGCAGGTTATGCCGGTAGGCGAAGTACGCCAGGGCCATGCCGACGAAGGCGAACACGCCCCAGCCATGCAGGCCCCAGTGCAGAAACAGGATCTGCATGGCCTGGCGCGCCGCGTCACCGTTCAGGGCCTCGCCCTGGGGCGGTTGCACCAGGTGAGTCAGGGGTTCGGACACGCAGAAGAAAAACAGCGTGATGCTGATCCCGGCGGCGAACAGCATGCCGGCCCAGGACAGGTAACTGAATTCGGGCTCGTCGTGGTCGGCACCGAGTTTGATCTTGCCGTAGCCCGATAACGCGGTGACCACCACGAAGACCAGATACAGGGTCATCGCCAGCATGTAGTACCAGCCGACCGTGTTGGCCGCCCAGTTTTGTGCGGCCAGCAGCCAGGCGCCGGCTTGTTCGGGAATCGCGATGACGGTCAGGCCGAACAGCAGGATGAAGCTCGCGGCGAAGTAAAACACCGGCGGATTCATGCGGACCAGACCGCTGGAAGGTGTGGACGATGCACTCATGTAGGGCGCACCTCAAGGGTATGGGATGTGGCTGTAAAAAACGGACTCAGCAAAGGTAAGCCTCCTGTTGTGAGCGGGCAGCGAACCACCGATTTAACTTGAACGAACAGTCAAGTTAAACATGGATAGGGGTTTGAGGACTAATCGCAGGGCCGAGTGGTAGGTGTTTCCTACACTAGCTCAAGGAAAGGTATGACGTATGGGGATGACGAAACGTTCAGCGATTGCTGAGTGAAATACGGCTCGAATTTGGGTAGTGCGGCTCAAATTTGGAATGCAGACAAAATGTGGGAGCGGGCTTGCTCGCGAATGCGGCGTGTCAGCCAACACTTCTGGCGACTGATACACCGCATTCGCGAGCAAGCCCGCTCCCACATTGGATCTGTGTGATCGTTAGAGAGGGAGCTGCTCTATTTCTGCGTCCCATCATCATGCTGCAGATTCGCCTGGGTCAGGTTCGCCCCCGCCGGCACACTGCGCGTCAGCCACACATTGCCGCCAATGGTCGAGCCCTTGCCAATCGTAATCCGCCCCAGGATCGTCGCCCCGGCATAGATCACCACATCATCCTCGACAATCGGATGCCGCGGATGGCCTTTCTGCAATTGCCCATCCTCATCCGCTGGGAAACGCTTGGCGCCCAATGTCACGGCCTGGTAGATCCGTACCCGCTCGCCGATGATCGCCGTCTCGCCAATCACCACACCCGTCCCGTGGTCGATAAAGAAGCTCGGGCCGATCTGCGCGCCCGGGTGAATATCAATCCCGGTCGCCGAATGCGCGATTTCCGCGCTGATGCGCGCCAGCAACGGCAAGCCTGCCCGATACAAGTGGTGCGCCAGGCGATGGTGAATCACCGCCAAAATCCCCGGGTAGCACAACAGCACTTCATCCACGCTGCGCGCCGCCGGGTCGCCGTGGTAGGCGGCGAGCACGTCGGTGTCCAACAGGCTGCGCAAGCCTGGCAACGCCAGGGCGAAATCCTGGATCAGGTGGATGGCATGGGCGTCGACTTCACTGTCATCCTGGCCACCTTGCCGCGCGGCATATCGCAGCTCCAGGCGCGCCTGGGCGAGCAATGCATTCAGCGCCACATCCAGCGTGTGGCCGACGTAGAAGTCTTCACTTTCTTCACGCAGGTCCACCGGCCCCAGACGCATGGGGAACAGCGCACCACACAACGCCTCGAGAATCTGCGCTACGGCTTCCCGTGAAGGCAGCTCGCGCCCGCCCTGCTCGCCGCTGACCCGGCCGTTGCGGGTGCGCCACTGGTCCCGGGCGCTGCGCAGCTGGCTGACGATGGTCTGTAATTGCCAATGACTGGAACGCTCACTCACGGTCTTCACTCCTGACGAAATGCCCATCACTTTACGGCAAGGAACCTGAGCGTCCTTAAGAACCAATAGTGCAATGCTAATAACCCGCCGACATAAGCGATTGGCGGTTGCCGACGCAAAAGTGCCTGCCTATAGTCCCAGCATCTCTGACCACCCGTGCGTAGCCATGATCAAACAACAGCTCGACCGCTTTAACCGTCTGGAACTGCTGGGCGGCGCCACCGCCCTGGAAAAACTCGAGCGGCTGTCGGCCTGGCTGGGGCGTGACGTCTACGTCAAACGCGACGACACCACGCCGCTGGCGATGGGCGGCAACAAGCTGCGCAAACTCGAATACCTCGCCGCCGATGCGCTGGCCCAGGGTGCCGACACCCTGGTGACCGCCGGCGCGATCCAGTCCAACCATGTACGCCAGACCGCTGCGCTGGCCGCCAAGCTGGGCCTGGGCTGCGTTGCCCTGCTGGAAAACCCGACGGGCACCGAAGACCCCAACTACCTGGCCAACGGCAACCGCCTGTTGCTGGAGCTGTTCGACGCCAAGGTCGAGTTGGTGGAGAACCTGGACAACGTCGACGACCAGCTCAACGCCCTCGCCGACCGCCTGCGCAGCAACGGCAAGAAACCGTACCTGGTGCCCATCGGCGGCTCCAACGCCCTCGGCGCCCTGGGTTACGTGCGCGCCGGGCTGGAGCTGGCCGGGCAGATTGAAGACAGCGGCATCCCGTTCTCCACCGTGGTCCTGGCCTCCGGCAGCGCCGGCACCCACAGCGGCCTGGCCCTGGCCCTGGCCGAAGTGCTGCCCGACTTGCAAGTGATTGGCATCACGGTGTCCCGTACCGACGAAGCCCAGCGCCCCAAGGTGCAGGGCCTGGCCGAACGTACCGCCGAACTGCTCGGCGTGCCGCTGCCGGACGCGTTCAAGGTGATCCTGTGGGACGAGTACTTCGCCCCCCGTTATGGCGAGCCGAGTGCCGGCACGCTGGCGGCGATCAAGCTGGTAGCCAGCCAGGAAGGCCTGCTGCTGGACCCGGTCTACACGGGCAAGGCCATGGCCGGGTTGCTGGATGGCATTGGACGCCAGCGCTTTGAAGAGGGGCCGATCATCTTCCTGCACACGGGTGGCGCACCGGCGTTGTTTGCTTATGATTCGAGCTTTTGATATTCCATAAAGAAATATCAATCTGATTTTATATTATTTTCAAGTCTTAAAAACCGGCTTTATAGTCGCGCCGTAGGCGAGCTTGATGGCGATACGCATGACTGGGCAGATCCAAAACACCGAGTTGATGCAATCGCGGGCAAGCCCGGCTCCCACACACCGCGCTTTTAAGGCAGGATACGACTACCGCGTCACCTGCATCGCTCAACATAAAAAACACAGGGGCTCTTCATGACTATTTCCGTATTCCGTCGCACGTTACTGGTTGGCACATTGGGGCTGGCGCTTGGCGCCGGGTGGCTCGGTCAGGCAGTTGCTGGCGAGCAGTTGGACAACATCAAGAAAGCCGGCGAAATCAAGATTGGCCTGGAAGGCACCTACCCGCCGTTCAGCTTCGTCGATGAAAGCGGCAAGCTCAGCGGTTTCGAGGTCGAGTTGTCCGAAGCGCTGGCCAAGAAGCTGGGCGTCAAGGTCAAGCTGCAAGCCACGCCGTGGGATGGCATCCTCGCCGCCCTGGAATCCAAGCGCCTGGACGCGGTCGTCAACCAGGTGACCATCTCCGATGCGCGCAAGGAAAAGTATGACTTCTCCAAGCCTTACACCGTCTCCGGGATCCAGGCGCTGACCCTGGCGAAGAACGTCGACACCATCAAGACCGCCGACGACCTGGCCGGCAAGAAAATCGGTGTGGGCCTGGGCACCAACTACGAACAATGGCTCAAGGAAAACCAACCGAAAGCCATCGTCAAAACCTACAACGATGACCCAACCAAGTTCCAGGACCTGCGCATCGGCCGTGTCGACGCCATCCTGATCGACCGCCTCGCCGCGCTGGAATACGCCAAGAAAGCCAAGGACACCGCCGCCGCAGGTGCTGCGTTCTCCCGTCAGGAAGCCGGTATTGCCCTGCGCAAAGGCGAGCCTGAACTGCTGGCCGCGGTGAACAAGGCTCTGGACGAACTGCGCGCCGACGGTACCTTGAAGAAGCTGTCCGAGAAGTACTTCAACGCTGACGTTACTCAATAATGGAAGCAGGTTTCCAACTCGCGCTGGACTCCGCGCCCTTTCTGCTCAAGGGCGCGTACTTCACGGTCATCCTTAGCCTCGGCGGGATGTTTTTCGGCTTGCTGCTGGGCTTCGGCCTGGCCTTGATGCGCCTGTCGCGCTTCAAGCTGTTGAGCTGGACCGCCCGCGTCTACGTGTCGTTCTTTCGCGGCACGCCCTTGCTGGTACAGCTGTTCCTGATCTACTACGGCTTGCCGCAAGTGGGCATCGAGCTGGATCCGATCCCGGCGGCCATGATCGGCTTCTCGCTGAACATGGCTGCTTATGCCTGTGAAATCCTGCGTGCCGCCATCGGTTCCATCGAGCGCGGCCAGTGGGAAGCTGCGGCCAGTATCGGCATGACCCGTGCGCAGACCCTGCGCCGGGCCATCCTGCCGCAGGCCATGCGCACGGCCTTGCCGCCGCTGGGCAACAGCTTTATTTCCCTGGTCAAGGACACTGCCCTGGCCGCCACCATCCAGGTTCCGGAGCTGTTCCGCCAGGCGCAATTGGTCTCGGCCCGTACCTTCGAAATTTTCACCATGTATCTGTCCGCCGCCTTGATCTACTGGATTCTTGCCAGCGTCCTGGCGCACGTGCAAAACCGCCTGGAAGCACGAGTCAACCGGCATGACCTGGAGTCTTGAAGCATGATCGTGGTTGAAAAACTGACCAAACAATTCAAGGGTCAGGTGGTGCTTAACGGGATCGACCTTGAGGTCAAGGAAGGCGAAGTCGTCGCCATCATCGGCCCCAGCGGTTCCGGCAAGACCACCTTGCTGCGCTGCCTGAATTTCCTCGAAGAACCCACCAGTGGCCGAATCAAGGTCGGTGACATCGAGATCGACAGCAGCCGCCCGCTCAACCAACAGCAAAGCCTGGTGCGGCGCCTGCGCCAGCACGTGGGTTTTGTGTTCCAGAACTTCAACCTGTTCCCGCACCGCACGGCCCTGGAGAACGTCATCGAAGGCCCGATCGTGGTCAAGAAGATGCCCCGGACCGCCGCAGATGCCCTGGGCCGCAAGCTATTGGCCCGGGTCGGCCTGGCAGGCAAGGAAGACGCCTACCCACGCCGCCTCTCCGGTGGGCAGCAGCAACGGGTGGCCATTGCCCGGGCCCTGGCGATGGAGCCGGAGGTGATCCTGTTCGATGAGCCGACTTCGGCCCTGGACCCGGAGCTGGTAGGCGAAGTGCTGGCGACCATTCGCAGCCTCGCGGAAGAAAACCGCACCATGGTCATCGTGACCCACGAAATGAGTTTCGCCCGGGATGTGGCCAACCGGGTGATCTTCTTCGACAAGGGCGTCATTGTTGAACAAGGCGAAGCCAAGACGCTGTTTGCCAACCCGAAAGAAGAACGTACCCGGCAGTTTCTCAGCAAGTTCATCAACAACTAACTTGCGCCGATTTATTGTAAGAAGCTTCGCTTTATAGAGTTGCCGAAAGGCAACTCGCCTCTTTAGTGTTTTTGGGGAAACACCCTTTATTCATTGGGTAAAAGTCACTCTGAAGCACGCACTTGCAGCGCCCTCCCAGTAAGACCCTTCTGAATATTCCATAACCCCCTGTTTGCCCCGCCCAGCCTCTTGACGCCAACTAACCAAGCCTCTTATCTAACGCCCAGAGGATTGGATCCATTCTGGTTTTTTATTAAATCGTTTCTTTCGGACTACGTCGCCTGCCCGCGCCTGATGTCCGGAACGATTGCTGCTGGCTGCACCAAGGAGATTATTTATGAAGCGTATTTCCACCCAGGCGCTGCTCACTGCCCCGACCTTGCCCCAGGCCCATCGAGAAGGCATCAATGCCCTCGCTGCGACAAACCTGCAGGTCGATATCGCGCCTTACTGCGGCATGGACGAGGGCGACCTGATCGAGTTGTTCTGGAACAACTGCTTTGCCGCCTCCCGGCGCATCACCGCCGGCAAGATCGGCATGCCCACCAGCCTGCGAGTGCCGGAGAGCTTTGTGCAAAATGGCCCGGCACGGATTCATTACCGGGTCATGCAGGTTGGCCACGGCCCGGCGCGTTCGGCCATTACCCGGGTGCAGGTCAAGACCGACTACCCCGGCGGCATGCCCTCGGCACTGAGCCTTGATGAAAACCAGAACCTGGCCGCCGTCAGCCTGCCCGAGACCATCCGTCGCCATGGCGTCAACAGCAGCCAGATCCGCCGTGGCGTGCCCCTGACCATCGAGCCGTACCTGAACATGGCGACCGATGACGAGATCACCCTGCGCTGGGGTGACGTGCGCCTGGACCTGCCGAGCATCCAGGCTGGCGATGTGGGCAAGGCGGTGCAGGTGTGGGTGCCGTCGGCCATCATTGTCGAGGCCGGGGACGACCATCGCCTCGAAGTGACCTACTGCATTCTCGACCGGGTCGGCAACAATTCAAGCTGGGCGCCAGCCCGCATCCTGCGCATCGCCGCGCTCGCTCCCCAGGCCCCGACCAGCCCCGCCAGGGCCCCGCTGGCCTACCAACCCCGTCGCCCCGGCTCGCCTTGTGAACCGGGGTGACAGACCTTCTATGCATATTCCTAAAAGTTAGTTTATTAAAAAATTTAACACGCTTAGGGTATATGCACCGGACCACCGGACATTCCTGATTTTTTTATCTTTTCAACGGATGTGAGGTAGGTATGGTCAAAATTACCCCGGTGCGTAACGCCAGGGCATTGCGTGCAGCCAAGGAGCGGCGCTGATGTCTAACTTGGCACAAACACCCCCCCAGAGTGATCTGGACGTTGCCCCGCTGTTGTTGCCCGCCAAAGTGCTGCGCAACGACGCCGAGGCCCTGAGCGCCGCCCACGAGCTGGCACAGGCCGCGCGCCTGCAAGCGGCCAGGCGCGATCAGCAACGCAAACTGCCCTGGGCTGAAATCGAACACTTCACCCGCAGCGGCCTGGGCAGTATTTCCATTCCCCGTGAGTACGGCGGCCCGCAGGTGTCCTTCGTGACCCTGGCCGAGGTGTTCGCGATCATCAGCGCGGCCGACCCGGCGCTGGGGCAAATCCCGCAGAACCATTTCGGCATCCTGCACGTGCTGCAAGGTGCGGCCAGCGAGCGCCAGAAAAAGCAGCTGTTCCAGAGCGTGCTGGACGGCTGGCGCATCGGCAACGGCGGCCCGGAACGCGGTACCAAAAACACCCTGGACCTCAAGTCACGCATCACCGCCGAAGGTGACGGCTACGTCGTCAGTGGCCAGAAGTTCTACTCCACTGGCGCGCTGTTCGCCCATTGGGTGGCGGTCAAGGCCTTGAACGATGACGGCAAAGTCGTCATGGCGTTCGTGCGCCGTGGCACCGAAGGCCTGCGTATTGTCGATGACTGGTCAGGCTTTGGCCAACGCACCACCGCCAGCGGCACAGTGCTGCTGGATCAAGTGGCGGTGGACGCCGAACTGGTGGTGGAAACCTGGCGACTCGGCGAAACACCGGGCATCCAGGGTGCAGTCTCGCAATTGATCCAGGCGGCCATCGACGCCGGCATCGCCCGTGGCGCGATCGACGACACCATCAGCTTTGTACGCGAACGCTCGCGGCCATGGATCGACGCCAAGGTCGAACGGGCCAGCGATGACCTGTATGTGATCGCCGATATCGGCAAGCTGAAGATCGAACTGCACGCCGCTGAAGCCCTGCTGCGCAAGGCCGGCCAGGTACTGGACCAAGTCAGCGCCGCGCCGATCACCGCGCAGTCCGCCGCACGCGCCTCGATTGCCGTGGCCGAAGCCAAGGTGCTGACCACCGAGATTTCCCTGCTCGCCAGCGAAAAGCTGTTCGAACTGGCCGGCAGCCGCGCGACCCTCGCCGAATTCAACCTCGATCGCCACTGGCGCAACGCCCGGGTGCACACCCTGCACGACCCGGTGCGCTGGAAGTACCACGCGGTGGGCGCTTACCACCTCAACGGCACTTTGCCTGCCCGGCATTCCTGGATTTAACGACCAGACCTCTGGAGAAACCTATGACCCTTTCTCATCACGTCGCGGTTATTACCAGCGATGAACAAGCCCTCATTGTCGCCAGCGACCTGGCCGAAGACTTCCGCCGCGACAGCGCCTTGCGTGACCGTGAACGCCGCCTGCCCTTGCCTGAGCTGGACGTGTTTTCCCGCTCCGGCCTGTGGGGCATCAGCGTACCCAAGGAGTTCGGTGGTGCCGGCGTTTCCAACGTCACCCTGGCCAAGGTCACGGCACTGATTGCCCAGGCGGATGCGTCCCTGGGGCAGATCCCGCAGAACCATTTTTATGCCCTCGAAGTGCTGCGGGTGAACGGCAGCCCGGCGCAGCAAAAACGCCTGTACGCCGAAGTGCTCGCCGGCCAGCGCTTCGGCAATGCCCTGGCAGAACTGGGCACCAAGACCGCCCACGACCGCATCACCAAGATCACCCGCGACGGTGACGGTTTCCGTATCACCGGCCGCAAGTTCTACTCGACCGGCGCGATCTACGCCCAACGTATTCCCACGTCCGTGGTGGACGAAAACGGTGTGCAGCAACTGGCCTTTGTCACCCGTGACAGCGAGGGCCTGAGTGTGATCGACGACTGGAGCGGCTTCGGCCAGCGCACCACTGGCAGCGGTTCGGTGGTATTCGATAACGTGTGGGTCGCGGCCCAGGACGTGATCCCGTTCCAGAGTGCCTTCGAGCGCCCGACCACTGTCGGCCCGCTGGCGCAGATCCTTCACGCCGCCATCGACACCGGCATTGCCCGCGCAGCCTATGAAGATGCCCTGCACTTCGTGCGCACCAAGACCCGGCCGTGGATCGATGCCACCAGCGACAAGGCCACCGAAGATCCGCTGACCCTGAAAAGCTTCGGCCACTTGAGCATCCGCCTGCACGCCACCGAAGCCCTGCTGGAACGCTCAGGCGAATTCCTCGACCGCGCCCAGGCCGACAGCAATGCCGACACCGTCGCGGCCGCATCCATCGCGGTCGCCGAAGTGCGCGCCCTCAGCACCGAGATTTCCCTGGCGGCCGGCAGCACCCTGTTCGAACTCGCCGGCAGCCAGGCGACCCTCGCCGAACACGGCCTGGACCGCCACTGGCGCAACGCCCGGGTGCACACCCTGCACGACCCGGTGCGCTGGAAGTACTTTGCTGTGGGCAATTACTACCTCAACGATGAAAACCCGCCACTGCGGGGGACTATCTGATGGCGAAGAAAAAGATCCTGCTCAATGCCTTCAACATGAACTGCATCGGGCACATCAACCACGGCCTGTGGACCCATCCACGGGACAACTCGACCCAGTACAAAACCATCGAGTACTGGACCGAACTGGCGCAGTTGCTGGAACGCGGACTGTTCGACGGGCTGTTCATCGCCGACATCGTCGGCGTGTATGACGTCTACCAGAACTCGGTGGACGTGCCGCTCAAGGAGGCGATCCAGCTGCCGGTCAACGACCCGTTGCTGCTGGTCTCGGCCATGGCGGCGGTGACCAAAAACCTTGGCTTCGGCCTGACCGCCAACCTCACCTACGAACCGCCGTATCTGTTCGCCCGGCGCATGTCGACCCTCGACCACCTGAGCCGTGGCCGGGTGGGCTGG
The DNA here is from genome assembly GCF_013385435.1 of Pseudomonas sp. F9001. Taxonomy (NCBI): domain Bacteria; kingdom Pseudomonadati; phylum Pseudomonadota; class Gammaproteobacteria; order Pseudomonadales; family Pseudomonadaceae; genus Pseudomonas; species Pseudomonas sp. F9001. The sequence continues at coordinate 20,052 of NZ_JACAPX010000036.1, read as the reverse complement.
AACATCGTCACCGGCTACCTCGACAGCGCCGCCAAGGCCATGGGCCTGACCGAGCAGGTCGAGCACGACCGGCGCTACGACCAGGCCGACGAATACCTGGAGGTGCTCTACAAACTCTGGGAAGGCAGCTGGGAAAACGACGCGGTGATCAACGATCCGCAGGCGCGGGTGTATGCCCAGCCGGAGAAGGTGCACAAGGTCGAGCACAAGGGCGAGTTCTATCAGGTGGAGGGTTATCACCTGTGCGAGCCGTCGCCGCAACGCACGCCAGTGCTGTTCCAGGCGGGCAGCTCCGACCGTGGACTGCTGTTTGCCGGGCGTCACGCCGAGTGCGTGTTCATCAGCGGGCAGAACAAGGCCTCGACCAAGATCCAGGTGGACAAGGTGCGCGCCAGCGCCGTGGAAGCCGGGCGTAACCCGGACGACATCAAGGTGTTCATGGGCCTGAACGTGATTGTCGGCGCCACCGAAGAAGCCGCATGGGCCAAGCACGCCGAGTACCTGAGCTACGCCAGTGCGGAAGCCGGCGTGGCGCATTTCTCGGCCTCTACGGCGATTGATTTTTCACAGTACGAAATCGACGAACCGATCCAGTACGTGAAGAGCAACGCCATCCAGTCCGCGACCAAGAACCTGCAGAACAATGACTGGACCCGGCGCAAGTTGCTTGAGCAACACGCTCTTGGCGGGCGCTACATCACCCTGGTGGGTTCGCCGGCACAGGTGGCGGATGAACTTGAATCATGGATCAGCGAAACCGGCCTGGATGGCTTCAACCTGACGCGCATCGTCACCCCGGAAAGCTACGTCGACTTTATCGAACTGGTGGTGCCGGAGCTGCAGCGCCGGGGCTCGTACAAGACCGCGTATGAGACCGGGACGTTGCGGGAGAAAGTCTTCCACCACTCGGCGCACTTACCTGAACAACACACCGGCTCCACCTACCGCCACTGAACCAAAATGTGGGAGCGGGCTTGCTCGCGAAAGCGCTGTATCAGTCGCCGGATGCATTCACTGACACACCGCTTTCGCGAGCAAGCCCGCTCCCACAGTTGACCGAGTTGTTTGCACTCACACCTTATGACTGGAAATCCACTATGAAAAAAACATTGCTCAGCCACCCAGTCAAAGCACTGGCGCTCGCCCTCGGATTGTTCAGCTCGGCGGTATTCGCCGCTGACGCACCGTTGAAAGTCGGCACCACCGCCGCCTTCGCCATTCCACTGGAGGCCGCCGTCGAAGAGGCCGGCAAACAGGGTTTGAAAGTCGAACTGGTGGAATTCACCGACTGGATCGCACCCAACGTCAGCCTGGCAGCCGGCGATATCGACGTGAACTACTTCCAGCACATCCCGTTTTTGGAAAACGCCAAGGCCGCTGCGGGCTTTGACCTGGTGCCGTACGCGCCGGGCATCATCAACAACGTCGGGCTGTATTCGAAGAAGTACAAGAGCATCAACGACCTGCCCCAGGGCGCCAGCGTGGCGATTGCCAACGACCCGATCAACAGTGGTCGCGGCCTGCAACTGCTGGCCAAGGCCGGCTTGATCACGCTCAAGCCGGGCGTGGGCTACAAGGCCACTGAAGAAGACATCGTCACCAACCCGAAGAAGATCAAGATCCTGCAAGTGGAGGCGGTGCAACTGGTGCGCGCTTATGACGACGCCGACCTGGTGCAGGGCTACCCGGCGTATATCCGCCTGTCCAAGACCTTCGATGCCGAGTCGGCGCTGCTGTTCGACGGCCTCGACCATCCGGAATATGTGATCCAGTTCGTGGTCCAGCCCAAGAGCAAAACCGACCCGCGGGTGATCAAGTTCGTCGACATCTACCAGCACTCGCCGGTGGTGCGCGCCGCGTTGGATAAATCCCTTGGCAAGCTCTACCAAGTCGGCTGGGAAGATAAAAAATGACCGCCGCCCACTCTCAACTGCGCGACCTGGGCTTGCCGCCCAGGGACGCCGAGCAGACAGAACTGCACCCGGACCTGAACCGCGCGCACGTGCGCTTTATCAACCTGGGCAAGACCTATGACGGCCAATCCGTGCCCGCCCTGCAAGGCATCGACCTGGCGATCCAGCGCGGCGAAGTCTTCGGCATCATCGGCCGCAGCGGCGCCGGCAAGTCGTCGCTGATCCGCACCATCAACCGCCTGGAACAACCGAGCAGCGGCCGGGTATTGATTGACCAGGTGGACATCGGCGACTTCGACGAAGACCGCCTGGTCGCCCTGCGCCGACGCATCGGCATGATCTTCCAGCACTTCAACCTGATGTCGGCCAAGACCGTATGGCAGAACGTCGAACTGCCGTTGAAAGTCGCAGGCGTGCCCAAGGAGCAGCGCGAGAAGAAGGTGCGTGAACTGCTGGAATTGGTCGGTTTGCAGGATAAGCACCAGGCTTACCCGGCCCAGCTGTCCGGCGGGCAGAAACAGCGGGTGGGCATCGCCCGCTCACTGGTGCATGACCCACAGATTCTGTTGTGCGACGAAGCCACTTCGGCGCTCGACCCTGAGACCACGCAATCCATCCTCGGCCTGCTGCGGGAGATCAACAAACGCCTGGGCCTGACCATCGTGCTGATCACCCACGAAATGGCCGTGATTCGCGAAATCTGCGACCGCGTGGTGGTGCTGGAACACGGCCATGTGGTCGAGCAAGGTCCGGTGTGGGAAGTGTTCGGCAACCCGCAGCATGAGGTCAGTAAAACCCTGCTGGCGCCGCTGCAACATGGCCTGCCTGAAGAGTTGCAAAGCCGCCTGCAGGCCAATCCGACCTCAAAGGACGCCGCCGTGGTGCTGCGCTTGCAACTGACTGGCAGTGCCGAAGACGAACCCGATCTTGCTGCGTTGTTCAGCGCCCTCGGCGGGCGCGTGCGCTTGCTGCAAGGCGGTGTGGAACGCATCCAGGGCCACGCCTTGGGGCAATTGCTGCTGGCGGTGAGCGGCTCGTCCCTGACCGCCGAAGAACTGCGCAGCCGCGCCGGGCGCTGGGCACAACAGGTGGAGGTGCTGGGCTATGTGGTTTGATCGTTTATTGCAGGGCGCCATCGACACACTGTTGATGGTCGGAGTGTCGTCGTTGATTGCATTGCTGGTGGGGATTCCGCTGGCGGTGTTCCTGGTGACCAGCGACAAGGGCGGCATCTATCAGGCGCCTGCCTTGAATCGGGTGCTGGGGGCGTTCGTTAACCTGTTCCGCTCGATCCCGTTTTTGATTTTGATGGTGGCGCTGATTCCGTTCACCCGGTTGATCGTCGGCACCACCTATGGCGTGTGGGCGGCGGTGGTGCCGTTGACCATCGCGGCCACGCCGTTTTTTGCGCGGATCGCCGAAGTCAGCTTGCGCGAAGTCGATCACGGCTTGATCGAGGCGGCGCAGGCCATGGGTTGCCGGCGCTGGCATATCGTCTGGCATGTGCTGCTGCCGGAGGCGCTGCCGGGGATTGTCGGCGGGTTCACGATTACCCTGGTGACGATGATCAACTCCTCGGCCATGGCCGGGGCAATTGGCGCCGGTGGGCTGGGGGATATTGCCTATCGCTATGGCTATCAGCGTTTTGACACGCAGATCATGCTCACCGTGATTGTGCTGCTGGTGATCCTGGTAGCCGTGATTCAGTTGGGCGGCGATCGGTTGGCCAGGGTTCTGAACAAGAGGTGAGGTATAGTCGGGCCATCTCAGCGCCCGGTATAACCTGCCATGAAACTCGCCCCCGACGACCTCGACCAGATCACCTCCACCACCCTTGGCCACTACAACAAAGTGGCCGAGGATTTTCGTGAAGGCACCCGCGATCACGATGTGAGCCAGAACATTGATGCGTTGCTGCGGCATATCCAGGGCGACGCACCGTTTACCGTGCTGGACTTCGGCTGCGGGCCGGGGCGGGATTTGCAGACGTTTACCCGCATGGGCCACATCGCGGTGGGGCTCGATGGTTCGGAGCGCTTTGCACAGATGGCCCGGGAAGACAGCGGCTGTGAAGTGCTGCAACAGGACTTCCTGAAGCTGGATTTGCCGGCCGGCCGTTTCGACGGGATCTTCGCCAATGCGGTGCTGTTTCATATTCCCAAGCAGGAACTGCCGCGCATTCTTGGGCAGTTGCATGGGGCGTTGAAGGTCGGTGGAGTGTTGTTCAGCTCAAACCCTCGAGGTGAAAACCAGGAGGGCTGGAATGGGCCGCGGTATGGCTCGTATCACGACTTGCAGGCGTGGCAGGAATTGCTGACGGCTGCGGGGTTTGTGGAGCTGGAGCATTACTACCGGCCAGCGGGATTGCCTCGGGAACAACAGCCGTGGCTGGCAAGTGTGTGGCGCAAGCTGTAGGTCTTTGTTGTTTGGGCTTACGCCTTCGCGAGCAAGCCCGCTCCCACATTTTGGAATGCATTCCCCTGTGGGAGCGGGCTTGCTCGCGAAGGACTCACAGCCGCCACTCATCCACCTGATACACCACAGCCTGGGCGCCAGGTACAAAAGCCGTAATACGCCCCTCAGCAAAATTCGCCACCAACCGCGTCCCATCGGCAAACGTGGTCTGCTGCACCTGTTTATCTTCGGTCAGCCAGCGAAAATCGGTCATCGCCTGAGTCGCCAACCGCTCATGCAGCGGCCGGAAGAACGCGTCCTGGCGCTGAATCACCGGCAAGCGCTGCTTCACCGTCGCCGCACTCAGGTGATACAGCGGCGGCACGTTGTAGAGCAGTTGCGTCAGCTCGTTTTCGGCCCGCACGTTGCTCAGTTTCAGGCTGTCGAACAGCCAATGGTGGGTGGTGATCACCGAGCCATGGAACACCGCCTGATACAGCGGCAGGCGCATCGTCGGGTCAAAGTAGATCGTGCGAAACGGCTCTTTCAACGGCACCGACTTGAAGAACACCGCCGGCTGTTCCGGCGGGTACCAGGCCCCGACGTAATACGGCGACTGCCTGTCCTTGGTCATCTCACGATCACCCCAGCCCAGCACCGGCGTTTGCATGCCGTGGGCAAACAGGATGCCTCGGGCGGTGATCGCGTTGCCGTCCTCGGAACCTGCCGGCAACTTCAGCGCCGTATTGATCCAGCGGGCCGCATCGATATTGCCTTCGGCATTTTGTGCCTGGGTCATGCTCGCACCCGTGCGATAGCTGTCGAACAACATGCTGGTGGCATAGGCGTCGAGGAACCAGGCGTTGAACCCGGACTTGGCCTGCACCGCCTTGATCCGCGCCTCCAGCAACGGCCGCACGCAGCGCGGGTCGGTGTAGTGGCCGGACTTCTGGAAGCCTGTCTTGAGCTGGCCGCCCTTCAACACGATCGCGCACTCGCCATAGGCCTTGCTGCCCAGGTGCGCGGTGGTCCAGTCGGGATTTTCAGTGGCCGACAGTGCCGTTTCATAAGAGTCGTAGGGCGCCATCAGGTAACCGGCTTCGACCCCGGTCTTCACCGCCTCAGGATGCCAGAGCCCGCCTTCCCAGCCTTCGCCCTGGGTCACCAGCAAGCGTTTGAGGCCAGCGCCTTTCAATGCATTGGTGACCGACAAGGTATTGCCCCAGGTCTCGGGCGTTGCGCTCAATGCACCGGCAAAGGCCACGGCCAACTCACGACGCAGCGCACCATAACCGTCAGCGAGTTGGGTCATATTCGGCTCGGTGGAGGGCTGCCAGCTTTGCCGGGCCTTTGTGTTGATCGCCGCGTTCAGGCCGCGCAGCAAGACAGCCTGCTCATACGGTTGCTTGACCTGCCGAACCTGCGCAGCCTCTTTGTCCAGCAAGCCATTCAATTCAGCCGCCAAGCCTTTGCCGCTGCGTAGCAGCTTGAGCAGTTGCGGCCAGTCGCGCACATCCCCCGGAGCCAGCAGATCATTGCCCCACAGGTAGATATGGCTGGCGCCCAGCAGCTTTTCCGCTTCCGGGGTTTGCCGCAACTTGTCCGCCAACGGTTCAAACAGCCCCTGCTCCACCAGCCACTGGTGATAACGCTTGGCGCCGGCCAGCGGGTCGCTTTCGCCCAGGTGCAACAGAACGGTCATCGGTGCCGCGGGGTCCAGCGTGGTGAATTCATGGAAGGCGGACAACGCCAGTCCTTTGCCGTCGGCCTGCCAGTGCAGACGGTTGTTGTAAGGATTGGTCATCAGCCAGTTGAGGGTAAACGCGCCGTGATCCACGCCCCACAGCGGCAAGCTGAGGTCCTGGGTGGTGTTGACGTCGCCCTGTTCCAGCAGGAAGTCCTGCCACACACCATTGCCCGCCGGCACGTAATGCCCTTCGGCCAGGGGCCAGATCAGGCCCTTGCCCATGGCGCTGGCGGGTTGGCGCAGGATCGCCAACTCACCGGCATCACGGGCGGTAATCGTCAGGGCAAGATCCCGTTGCTCGAGGGTGGCGCTCAGGCGATAGGCGCCATCGTCCCATTGCCAACTGGCCTGACGGGTGCTTTGGGAGAGCTGGTTGACCCTGTGCGCAGGGCCTCCGCTTGAAGCCTGCACGGCGGTCTTGTCGCTGGGGAAAACGTGGATCGCAAGGGTCGCCGGGTCGATCTCAACCCGCCACAGGGCGTTCTCCAGCACCGTGCCGGCAAGGGCCACGGGCGACAGTAACAAGCTACAAACCAGCAGGAAACAACGCATGGGGCAGGCCTTGGCAAAGGATCAGGCCCGGAGGGTAAAACAATTGATCGGGTGCGAAGGGCAAAAAAATGTTTCAGGGAACATTCCCACGTCCGTGTAGGAATGTCACCGCTGTGGCCGTCAGGCTTGTTCTTTCTTCGGCTCGCGAATCTTGTACCAGGCCACGTACAGCGCCGGCAGGAACAGCAGCGTGAGCAAGGTGGCGATGATGATCCCGCCGATCATCGCGTAGGCCATCGGGCCCCAGAACACTTCACGGGCGATAGGGATCATGCCCAGGCTGGCCGCTGCTGCGGTCAGCAGGATCGGCCGGCGCCGGTGTTCGGTAGCTTCCACCACCGCGTCCCACGGCGTGTAGCCGTCGCGCTCGTAGGCGTCGATCTGCGTCACCAGGATCACCGAGTTACGGATGATGATGCCGATCAGCGCAAGGATCCCCAGAATCGCCACAAAGCCCATGGGCGTGCCCGTGGGAATCAGCGCCAACACCACGCCAATCAGCCCCAGCGGCGCCACGCTGGCCACCAGGAACATCTTCTGCACGCTGTGCAGCTGGATCATCAGGAAGGTCGCCATCAGGAACAGCATCAACGGCACTACCTTGGCAATCGGGCCCTGGGCCTTGCCGCTTTCTTCCACGGTGCCGCCGGTGGCGACCTTGTAGCCCACCGGCAACCCAGCACTGAACTTGTCGATGTCCGGCTTGAGCTGTTTCACCAGGTCGGTCGGCTGCATGTCGTCGCGCACCGCCGCTTTGATGGTGATGGTCGGCTTGCGGTCGCGACGCCACACCAACGGCTGTTCCAGCTCATAGCGCACGGTGGCAAACGCCAGCAGCGGAATCGAGGTGCCGTTGGGCGTGACGATCTGCAGGTTCTGCAAGGTTTCCGGCGTACCGCGTTCGGCATCTTCGGCGCGGCCGACCACGTTGATCAGGTAGATATCGTCATGCACCTGGGTCACCGACGCACCGCTGACCACACTGTTCATCAACTGCGCCACGTCTTCCGACGACAGCCCCAGTTGCCGCGCCTTGTCCTGGGCGATGTCCACCCGCAGGACTTTGCCCGGCTCGTTCCAGTCGTAGATGATCTCGCCCATGTGGGTATTTTTATCGAGCATGGTCGCCAGTTCGATCGCGTGTTTGCGCACCTGGTCGATGTCCTTGCCAGACACCCGGTACTGGATCGGACGCCCCACCGGCGGGCCCATTTCCAGTGGCTGCACGAAGCTGCCCACGCCGACAAAATCTTCCCGCAGGCGTTTTTGCAGGCGCGCAATCAAGGCGCCGCGCTCTTCCAGGCCCTTGCTGACGATCACCAGTTGCGCGTAGTACGGGTTCTCCAGTTGCTGGTCCAGCGGCAGGTAGAAACGGATCGCGCCCTGGCCGATATAGGTGCTCCAGCGGGCGATGTCCGGGTCGTCCTTGATGATCGCCTCAAGACGGTCGACGGCCTTGCGGGTCTCGTTGATCGAGGCGTTTTGCGGCAGGTTGAGGTCGACGAGGATTTCCGGACGGTCAGAAGACGGGAAGAACTGGTTCTGCACAAACTGCATCGAAAACACCGACGCCACAAACAGCAGCACGGTAATGCCAATGGCCCACCAGCGGTTACGCATCGCCCAGAGCATGCCGCCATTGAACGCCCGGCCCACCCGGCCGGGCTCGGCATTGTGGGGTTTTACCTTGCTGCTGAGGATATGCACCCCGAGCACCGGCGCGAACAATACCGCGACCACCCACGACACCAGCATTGCCACGGCAATCACCGCGAACAGCGTGAAGGTGTACTCCCCCGCCGAACTGGCGTTGAGGCCAATCGGCACAAACCCGGCGACGGTCACCAGCGTGCCGGTCAACATCGGGAACGCGGTGGAGGTGTAGGCGAACGTCGCCGCCTGCTCCTTGGTCTCGCCTTTTTCCAGGCGCGTGATCATCATCTCCACGGTGATCATCGCGTCGTCCACCAACAGGCCGAGGGCAATGATCAACGCGCCCAGCGACACCCGCTGCATGGTGATGCCGCTGTATTCCATGAACACGAACACCAGCGCCAGCACCAGCGGGATCGAGCACGCCACCACCAACCCGGCACGCACGCCGAGGCTGATAAAGCTCACCACCAGCACGATGATCACCGCCTCGAACAACGCGCTGGTAAAGCCGCCAACGGCCTCCTCCACCACTTCGGCCTGGTCGGAAACCTTGTGCACGCCCACACCCACTGGCAGGTCGGCGGTCAGGTCGTCCATGCGTTTGTGCAGGGCCTTGCCGAAGTCCTGGATGTTGCCGCCCTTCTGCATGGCGATGGCCAAGCCGATGGCGGGCTTGCCGTTGAAGCGGAACATCGGCGTCGACGGGTCGACATAGCCACGGGTGATTTCCGCCACGTCGGCCAGCCGATAGAAACGGTCATTGAGCCGCAGGTTGACGTTGGCCAGGTCCTTCTCCGAGGCGAACTGCCCGGAAGTGCGCACCGAAATCCGCTCCGGCCCGGCCTCGATCACCCCAGCCGGGGTCACGGCGTTCTGCGATTGCAGGCTCTGCACCACCTGGCGCTGATCGATCCCCAGCGCTGCGAGTTTGCGAGTGGAGAAATTCAGGTAAATCACTTCGTCCTGCTGGCCGATCATCTCGACCTTGCCCAGCCCCGGTACCGAACGAATTTCGGCGCGCACCTGCTCCACGTAATCGCGCAGCTGGCGCATCGACAGGCCGTCAGCGGTAAACGCGTACACCGAGCCGAACACATCCCCGAACTCGTCGTTGAACGCCGGCCCCTGCAAGCCTTGGGGGAAGCTGCCGCGAATATCGTCGATCTTCTTGCGGACCTGGTACCAGATCTGCGGGATGTCCTTGGCGCTGGTGGTGTCCCGCAGGAACACGAACACCGTGGACTCGCCGGGCCGGGTGTAGCTCTTCACGTAGTCGAGGGAGTCCAGCTCTTCGAGTTTTTTCTCGATGCGGTCGGTGACCTGCTTCAGGGTCTCTTCCTGGGTCGCACCCGGCCAGCGGGTCTGGATCACCATGGTCTTGATGGTGAACGACGGGTCTTCCTCGCGACCGAGGTTCATGTACGAGAACACGCCCATCAGCAGCGCGACGAACATCAGGTACCAGACGAAGGACTGATGCTTGAGGGCCCAGTCGGATAAGTTGAAGCTCCCTTTCATCGCGGGCTGTCCTCGTCGATTTTGACTTTTTGCCCGGGCTTCAGGCTGTTCACACCGGCACTCACCACACGCTCGCCGGGTTTGACGCCGGCATTGAGCAAGGCGCTGTCGGCGTCACGACTGACGATGCTGACGTCACGGGGCTGTACGGTCTGGCTTTGGGTGTCGATGACCCAGATGCGGGTCTTGCCGTCGGCTTCCTGCAAGGCGCTGAGGGGCAGTTCGATACGCGGCGCGATGGCTGAACTCAGGGTCACGCTGATGGCGGTGCCAAGGCGGAACGCGGGCGGTGTTTCCGCCAGGGTCAGGCGGGCGCGACGGGTGCGCGTGGCGCTTTGGGCCTGGGGTTCGATCTCGCGCACGGTGGCGGTGGTGCTGACCGTGGGGTCCATCTGCCCGGCGACCAGGAACACCACATCCGGCGGCAGGCGCTCGGCGAGGCCGGCGGGCAAGTCGATGACGGCTTCCTTGATGTCCGGTCGTGCCAGGGTCACCACTTGCTGCCCGGCGCTGACCACCTGGCCGGCCTCGGCATTCCAGGCGGTGACGATGCCTGCATGGTCGGTACGCAGTTCGGCGTAGTTGAGCTGGTCCTTGGCCTGGTTGACCGAGGCCCTGGCCTGATCCAGGGAAGCCTGGGTGGTTTTCAAGTCGGTCTGGGCGATGTCCAGTTGGGCCTGGGCGCCGACGCCACGGTTGAACAGTTCCTGCTGGCGGCGGGCATTGGCCTGGGCGTTGATCCACTGTGCCTGGACCCGGGCCAGGTCGCCCTGGGCGGCGCGCAACTGGTTCTGTTGATCGGTGGGGTCGAGCACGGCGAGCAACGCGCCCTGCTGCACTTCAGCGCCCACGTCGACCGCGCGCCGGGCGATACGGCCTGGCACACGGAAACCGAGATTGCTTTCGTAGCGGGCCTGGATCGTGCCGGCGAAGCGGCCGAGGTTTTCCTGGTCCTCGGCTTTCACTTCAATCGACAGCACCGGGCGCACCGGTTCCGGCGCCGGTTCTTCCTTGGAACACGCCATCAACAGCAGGCTGGCGGCGAGCACACACGTCAACTGCTTCATGGCTGCACTCCCTGGGCCTGGGCCTGATCCGGCGGCTGGGCGATTTCCACGATCATGCCGGGATGCAGCAATTGCCCGCCGGCCACCACGACTTTTTCGCCGCCCTTGAGGCCGTCGCTGATGATCACCTTGCCGGTGAGATAACGCGCGACCGTGACCTTGTGCAGTTGCGCCTTGCCGTCGCCGTCAATCAGCCAGACAGCCGGCGCACTGATGTCTTTGGTCAAGGCAGCCCACGGCAATTCGATGCTGGCCTTGGCCGGCCCGTTGGCGGTGGCGCTGACCACCGAGCCCAGTTGCATGCCCTTGGGCAGCGCGTCGAGGGCGATTTTGACTTGCACCGTGCCGGTATTGGCGGCAACGGCCGGGGTGACTTCGCGCACCTTGCCCACGGCGGTGATCTGCGGATTTTCCAGCAGGCTGACGGTAATCGGTTTGTCCGGCGGCGGCTCCACCAGCAGCGATTCATAGACGTTGAACACCGCGTCGCGCTCGCCATCCCGGGCCAGGCTGAAAATCGGCACGGTGGCCTGCACCACCTGGCCCACCTCGGCCTGGCGGGCGGTGATGATGCCCGGCGCGTCGGCGACCAGCGAGGTGTAGCCCAACTGCTCGCGCGCATTGGCCAACTGCGCCTGGGCGGCGGTCAGCGCACTCTGGCTGCTGCGCAACGCGGCCTGGGCAGAGTCGTATTCGCTGCGGCTGGTGTAGCCCTTGGGCAAGAGTTTTTCCTGGCGCACAAACGCGGCGGCGGTCTGCTTGACCCGCGCCTGCTCGGCGACCACCTGGGCCTGGGCGGAGTCGACGTTGGTCTGCAAATCTTTCGGATCGAGCTTGGCCAGCACCTGCTTGGCGCTGACGCGGTCGCCGACATCCACCATGCGCTGGATGATCTTGCCGCCGACGCGGAACGACAGATCGGTCTGCACCCGGGCCTGGATATCGCCGGTCAAGGTCACGGCGGCGGCAAAGTCGGTGGACTTCACCGTCTGCACAAACACCCGGGAATGTTCCTTGGGTTCGGCTTTTTCCTGGCCGCAACCGCTCAGCAGCGCCAGCAGGCCAAGGCCGAGGATAAATGTGAGTTTGTGACCGCCCATGCAGGCTCCTTTTGCGTGATGCCGACGTGCCAGTGTCTATGCGACTGTGAGCTTAGAACAGGGTTCCTTATCTGCATGGAGAATCCCATACTCCAGGGGTTCCCAAACCGATAATTTTTCTCATGCTCAAGACCCTCGCGGTGGCCAATTACCGCTCGATCAACAAATTGGTGGTGCCGCTGGATCGGTTGAACCTGATTACCGGCCCCAATGGCAGCGGCAAGTCCAACCTGTACCGCGCCCTGCGGCTGCTGGCGGAAACGGCCCAGGGCGGCGTGATCAACGCACTGGCCCGCGAGGGTGGGCTGGATTCAACCTTCTGGGCCGGGCCGGAAAGCATCAGCCGGCGCATGCTCAGTGGTGAAGTGGCGGTGGAGCCCATCGTCCGCCAGGGCGCCAAGCGCCTGCGCCTGGGGTTTGCCGCAGAGGATTTCAGCTATGCGATTTCCCTGGGGTTGCCCGAGAAGACCTTGTCCTATTTTTCCCTGGACCCGGAGATCAAGAAAGAATGCATCTGGGCCGGCCACGTGTACCGTCCGGCGAGCCTGCTGGTGCAGCGCTCCGGCCCGATGGTACGTGCCCGCGATGGCCGCGCCTGGGATGTACTGGCCCAGCACACGCCGAACTACCACAGCCTGTTCGATCAGGTCGGCAGCCTGCGGGGTTCGCCGGAGGTGTTGCTGCTGCGCGAAAGCATTCGCGGCTGGCGCTTTTATGACCACTTTCGCAGCGACGTCGACGCCCCGGTGCGCCAGCCGCAACTGGGCACGCGTACGCCGGTGCTGCATCACGATGGGCGGGACTTGGCGGCGGCGTTGCAGACCATCCGCGAGATCGGCGACCCCGAGGCGTTGCAGCGGGCGATCAGCGATGCGTTTCCGGGCGCGCGGTTGAATATCGAGCCGTTGCAGGGCGGACGCTTTGCCATCGAGTTTTATCAGGAAGGATTGCTGCGGCCGTTATCGGCGGCGGAGCTGTCGGACGGGACCTTGCGCTACTTGCTGCTGGTGGCGGCGCTGCTGACGCCGAGGCCACCGACGATGATGGTATTGAACGAACCGGAAACCAGCTTGCACCCGGACCTGTTGCCGGCGTTGGCGCGGCTGATCATTCAGGTGTCGCAGCAGTGTCAGGTGTGGGTGGTGTCCCATGCCAGCCGCTTGATTGCGGCGTTGCAGCAGGATGAAGGGTGTAATTCGATCGTGCTGGAGAAGGTGATGGGGCAGACGCAGGTGGTGGGGCAGCGGGTGCTGGATGAGCCGGCGTGGCATTGGCCCAGCTGATGATCGTTCCCACGCTCTGCGTGGGAACGCATCACGGGACGCTCCGCGTCCCAGCAGCAGACGCGGAGCGTCCAAGGCGGCATTCCCACGCGGAGCGTGGGAACGATCATTGACGGGTCAACCCTGCCACTTCCCGCCTTCAACAATCACGCTTTCCGGCTTGGTGTCATCGCTCAGTTCCTTGCGAACATACTGGTCATACAGCTTGAGCAAATACTTCTCTTCGCCCAACTTTGCCAGCTCGGTATTCACCCAATCCCGCAATTCGATGTTGCCCTTCTTCACCGCCGGCGCAATCGGCGCTTCATCCCCCAGTTTCTGCTCCAGCACGCGATAGCCCGGGTTCTGCTTGGCCCAGCTGAACAGCACCAGGTTGTCCTGGGCATAGGCATCACCACGGCCCGCCGACAACGCTTGCAGCGACTCGGAATTTTTCTCGAACTTCAGCAGTTTCCAGTCCGGGTGGTTCTTGGTCAGCCAGATATCCGCGGTGGTGCCGGTGGTGACGATGGTGGTGCGGGTCGCCAGGTCGTCCAGGCTCTTCACCGAGCTGTCCTGCGGCACCAGGGCCTGCACCGCGACTTTCAGGTTCGGGTTGGTGAAGTCCACCGCTTCCTTGCGCTCCGGCGTCACCGTCATGTTGGCGAGGATCAGGTCGACCTTGTCGCTTTGCAGGAACGGAATGCGGCTCGCCGGTTCCACCGCGACGAATTCAACCTTGTTCTCGTCGCCCAGCAGGTCCTTGGCGAAACGGCGGCCGATGTCGGTATCGAAGCCGACATAACGGCCGGACTCATCCACGAAACCAAACGGCGGCTTGTCGGTGAATACGCCGACGATCAGCTTGTCCCGCGCCTTGATCTTGTCGATGTAGCTCACCGCAGCGGGTGCCGGGGTGGCAGCGGCAGCCGTCTTGGCGGGCTCTTCGGACTTATTGCAGCCGGCCAGCAAAGCGAGGCCGAACAGGGGGAATAACAACTTGGCAGTTTTCATGACAGCTCCAGTTCCTTGGTTCTTTTGGGCAGTGTTGAAACGAAGGAGAACTTCTCCAGGAACTGCTGCGCGCGTGCGGTTTGCGGGTTCGTAAAGAATGCCTCGGGGGTGTTTTGTTCGAGGATGCGGCCGGCCTCCATGAACACCACGCGGTCGGCGACGGCGCGGGCGAAGGCCATTTCATGGGTGACGATCAGCAGCGTCATGCCGTCCCGGGCCAGGCCCTGGATCACTTCCAGTACTTCCTTGACCATCTCCGGGTCGAGGGCGGCGGTGACTTCGTCAAACAGCATGACCTGCGGGTTCATGCACAACGAGCGGACGATGGCGATGCGTTGCTGCTGGCCGCCCGACAGCTGGCGCGGGTAGGCGTCGCGTTTGTCGGAGAGGCCCACCCGTTCCAGCAGTTTTTCAGCCTGGGCCCGGGCTTCGCGGGGCTCGCGTTTTTGCACTTTCAGCGGGCCGAGCAGGAGGTTGTCGAGCACGCTCATGTGCGGGAACAGGTGATAACTCTGGAACACCATGCCCACGTCCTGGCGCACCTGGCGCCAGTCGGTGGCCTTGTCCAGCAGCTCCTTGCCGGCAAAACGCAGGCTGCCGCTGTGGGCCACTTCCAGGCCATTGAGGCACCGCAGCAAGGTGCTTTTGCCGCAACCGCTGGGGCCGAGGATCACCACCACTTCGCCGCTTTGAACACTCAGGTCGATGCCGTCGAGCACCTGCTGGTCGCCGAAAAACTTGTTGAAACCCTGGAACTCGATCAATGCGCTCATGCTTGGGCCCAGCGCCGTTCCAGCAGCTTGGAGGCGGCCGACAACGGGTAGCAGATAAAGAAGAAAAACAGGAACAGCGCGCCGTAGATCAACACCGACTCGTAGGTGCGCTCGATGATTTGCTGGCCGACCTTGATCACGTCCACCACACCGATCAGCACCGCCAGGGAGCTGGTCTTGATGATGCGGGTGTAGACGTTGATGGTCGGCGGCGTCATGCGTTTCAGGGCCTGGGGCAACAGCACGTAGCCGTACAGTTGCGGGTCCGACAGGCCAATCGACAGGCCGGCTTCACGCTGGCCACGGGGCAACGAATGCAACGCACCGCGCACCACTTCGCCGACTTCACTGGCACCCCACAGCGACAACACCAGCACGGCGCACCAGAAGCTCGGAATGCTCAGGCCAAAGAAAATCGGCAGGCCGAAGAACAGCAAGTACAACCACACCAACACCGGAATGGCACGGAACAGCTCCAGGTAAATCCGCAGCACCAGGTTGATCGCTTTCGAATTCAACGTGCGCAGTACGCCATACACCACGCCGCCGACGGTGCTGAAGGCGATGCTCAAGAACGAGATCGACAGGGTTTGCGCCGCGCCCTTGCCCAGTTGCGGCAAGGACACCCAGAGTAATTCAAGACCCGAACTGGCCATGCTGGAGCCTCCTTTCAAGGCGGCTGAGCAGCAGCGACAGCGGCAGGAATAACAGCACGCAGATCAACGTGAGCACCGCGAGCATTTCGTAGGTTTTGTAGTAGAGGGCGATATAGCTTTTGGTGGTGTAGAGAATCTCCGGCACCGCCACCGCCGACACGATCGTGGTTTCCTTGAGCAGGAAAATAAAGTTCGCAAACAGCGCCGGCAGGCTGAGGATCCCGGCCTGGGGCAGGATCACATGGCGCAGCAGTTGCCAGTGGGACAGCCCGATGGACTTGCCCGATTCGATCTGTGCCAGCGGCACCGCCTCGACACCGGCGCGCAACACTTCCGTGAGGTAGGCGCCGCCGAGAAAGGTCATGGTGATGATTGCCGCCCAGAACCCGGAGATATTCAGCCCCAGGGCGGGCAACGCGAAGTAGACGAAAAACAGTTGGATCAGCAGCGGTGTGTTGCGCGCCAACTCCACGTACAGCGCCACCAGGCGCCACACGTAGGGCGTGCGAAACACCAGCAGCGCGGCGTTGATCAAGGCCACCAGCATGGAGGTGCCAATGGCGATCAGGCCGACTTGCAAGGTAACGCCCACGGCCTTGAGAAACGCCGGCAGCGTGCTGAGGATAAATGCGTAATCGAAGGTCATCTGAAATCCCTGACGCCGCAGGGGTAAAGCGGCGTTGGTGCGGTCCGGTCCAGCGTGGGTAACGCCGGGTAGCGCCGACTTTAAAGGTATAAAAAGCAAAATTTAAATACCGAAATAGCATATTGATATCACCCAAATAGATAACCTGCGGATTCGCGGTGCAGATGGATGACAGCTACTGTTCCCGGGGAAGTAGGAAGGGTCTTTTTATCGGAGCTGCACTTCAGGGATAGGCGGTACGTGGCCAGACTGACGGCCAACCAACAGCGAGGGAGTGAGCGATGAACGAGGCAAAACCGATTGATCCGCAGGAACTGGTGAAGTGGCTGGTGGCACTGCGCAGGGCCATCAATAGCCGGAATCTCTGAGCAGACACAGTCCCAAAAAGTGGGAGCGGGCTTGCTCGCGAATGCGGTGTATCAGTCAGCAGATGTGTTGGCTGACCCACCGCATTCGCGAGCAAGCCCGCTCCCACATTTCGATTGTGTTCCAGCCATAAAAAACGCCGACGCTGTAGAAGCCGTCGGCGTTTAAACCTTGAAGGAGGTTTTTGGGTTCGATCAGAACGCCGGCACGACCGCGCCGTTGTATTTCTTCTCGATGAAAGCTTTCACTTCAGGGCTGGTCAGGGCTTTGGCCAGCTTCTGGATCGCGTCGCTGTCCTTGTTGTCCGGGCGGGCAACCAGGAAGTTCACGTACGGCGACTTGGCGTCTTCGATGATCAACGCGTCCTTGGCCGGGTTCAGGCCTGCTTCCAGGGCGTAGTTGGTGTTGATCAGGTCCAGGTCAACCTGGTCCAGGACGCGTGGCAGCAGCGCCGATTCCAGCTCTTTGAATTTCAGGTGTTTCGGGTTGCTGGCGATGTCTTTCGGCGTGGCCAGGGCGTTGGTCGGGTCTTTCAGAGTGATCACGCCAGCCTTTTGCAGCAGCAGCAGGGCACGGCCGGAGTTGCTGCCTTCGTTCGGGATGGCCACGGTGGCGCCATCTTTGAGCTCAGAGATGTTTTTGATTTTTTTCGAGTAGCCGCCGAAGGGTTCAACGTGCACACCCACTACGGTGACCAGGTTGGTGCCTTTACCCTTGTTGAAGTTTTCCAGGTACGGCAGGGTCTGGAAGTAGTTGGCGTCCAGACGCTTCTCGGCCACCTGTACGTTCGGTTGTACGTAGTCGGTGAAGACTTTGATTTCCAGGTCCACGCCTTCTTTGGCCAGGGTCGGCTTGACCAGCTCAAGGATCTCGGCGTGCGGGATCGGGGTAGCGGCTACCACCAGTTTCTCGTTGGCCTGGGCGAAGCTTGCAGTCAGGGCAGCCGCCAGTGCGGTAAACAACAGAACCTTTTTCATGCAGTGTCCTTATCGAAAATCCGGGTCGTCTGGGACGGCCGCTTTTTTAGTGGATGCCAGCGAAGTGCTATCGCGGCGTGGAGCGGACAATACCGAGGTTTTTTATTCCAGAACAATACTTTTTATTCACTTTGATATTCCATTTTGTTCATGCAGGAGCCCGGGCTTACCGGCGATGGCGGTCTTGAGCCTTGCGATGCTCCTGAGGACGCCATCGCCGGCAAGCCGGGCTCTACAAAACAGCGTGTTCTTTCAGATAGCTTTTCAGGGCTTCAACCTCGGCGGCGCTGGCGTGGCCAAGAATTCGCCGCACCTGCTCCACAGGTGAACCCGCCACGGGCAGGTTCAAATGCTCAGGCAAAATCTCGTCGCCACTGCTGACCAGCAAGGCAAAGTGAATCACGTTCTCCAACTCCCGGGTGTTGCCCGGCCAGCTGTGATGCTCCAGCACGCGCTGGGCTTCGTCGCTGATCAGCGGCACCGGCAGGTCGAGGCGCTGGCTGTAGATGCCGAGGAAATATTCGGCCAGTGACAGGATGTCGCCCACCCGCTCGCGCAGTGCGGGCAGCTCCAGTTGGCCTTCGCTGAGGTAATGGAACAGGCGCTCATGAAACTTGCCGGCCGCCACGGCCTGGGCGAGGTCGATGCTGGTGGCCGCCACCAGCCGCACATCCACCGGGCTTGGCTGATGGGCGCCGACGCGGGTGACTTCGTGGTTTTCCAGCGCCGCCAGCAGCTTGACCTGGATTGGCAGCGGCAAGTCGCCGATTTCATCCAGGTACAACGTGCCGCCGTTGGCTGAGCCAAACCAGCCGGCGCGGCTGCTGGCTGCGCCGCTGTGGCTGCCTGCGGCGTAGCCGAACAGTTCGGCGTCGGCGTATGTCGGGCTGATGGCGCCGCAATTCACCGAGACAAACAGGCCGGTGCGGTCGCTGCCACGGTGGATATGCCGGGCGAGCAACTCCTTGCCGCTGCCGGTTTCGCCGCGGATCAACACGGGCAAGGCACGGGGGGCGAGGTTTTCGAGGTCTTCGCGCAGTTGCCGCGAACGCGGGTCGACAAACACCAGCGCCTTGGCACGAATGCTCAGGGGGCTTTTTTCGGCGTCGGGGAAGGTCAGCAGGGGCTGACCGAAGGTTTCATGCAGGCTCATGGCAGGCTCCCGCCCCATCCACGAAGGGGAAGGGGCGTTTAAAAAATTTTATGCACGGCGCCGGGAGTGATGTTCCAGGCGATTTTGCAGGCGATAGAGGTAGGCGAAACCCTGTTCCCAGCGTTGATGGCCGGACTTCACGTTGATGTGCCCGGCGCCCGCGAGAATTCCCGCTTCGGCGCCCCAGTTACGTGCCAGTTCCAAGGCGCGGGTGGCGCTGACGGCGCTGTCGTTGTCGGAGCTGACGACCTGGCTTGGGAAGGGCAACAGGTGGCTGGGGATTGGCGCAAAGTTACGCAGGGCGGGTGCGCAGGCAGGGCGTTCGACATCGGCCGGGGCCACCAGCAGGGCGCCGCGTACCTGACGCAGGAATTGCACCGGTGCGGTGGCCGCCCAATGGGCGACGGTGATGCAGCCCAGGCTGTGGGCGATCAGAATCACCGGGGTGCTGTCGGCGGCGATGGCTTCGGCCAGGGCGGCCACCCAGTCTTCGCGGCGTGGGGTGAGCCAGTCGGCCTGCTCCACGCGCGCGCTGTTGGGCAGGCTGTTCTGCCAATGACTTTGCCAATGATCTTCTGGCGATCCTTGCCAGCCCGGCACGATCAGATAACGAATCGACTCGCTGTGCATGGGTGTGCCCTCCTGCAGCGTTTAACGTTGTGGGTCAGTATAGGCACGGGGTATATATTCGTTAAGGAATAAGAAGCTATTTATTAATAACCAAAATGTTTGTTGAGAGTGATGGGGGGTTTAGGGGGATGGGGGTACATATCCGTTTCTTCGGTTATGGCCGCTATTGGTTC
>NZ_JACAPX010000036.1:0-275 GCF_013385435.1 Pseudomonas sp. F9001 | reverse complement strand
CTTGAGTGTGGTGAAGCAAAATCAAATCTAAAGCGGGCACGGTCAAATGTGGGAGCTGGCTTGCCTGCGATGGCATCGCCTCGGTGTATCTGAAAACCCGAGGTGTCTGCATCGCAGGCAAGCCAGCTCCCACAGAAAGCAGATCTGCAACCGCTTCAGATTTGGCTTTCGCTCTGGATCTTGCCTTTGCTTTTAACACTCAAGCCGGCCGGTAGGCCGCTGTGCTCTGCTTTTGATCTGCTTTTGATTTTGATCTGCGGGCCCCGTTAACCACG
>NZ_JACAPX010000035.1:50561-60972 GCF_013385435.1 Pseudomonas sp. F9001 | reverse complement strand
CTGTAAGAGCGGAACCAATCGCAGCCATCACCCAAATAATGGATATGCCCCCGATCCAAATCCTCCCCTCAACTGTTAAGCCTCTCCTGCCGCACGCCGAGCACCGGCCTCACCTCACCCCCCAAACAGCGGCGACAGCTATAAACCCCCAACACCACCGGCTTTTTCTGCGCCCCACGCTCAACCCAGGTCGGCGCAACAAACCGATACCCCTGGCCCGTCGCCGTCGCGATATACACCGAATCATCATCCCCCAACGCCCGACGGATCGCCTTGATCTGCGCCCGCAGGTTGCACTCTTCCACCACCAACCGTGGCCAGGCGATGTCCAGCAATTGGGTCTTCTCCAACAGCTCACCAGGCCGCGAAGCGAGGGCAATCAGCAACGTCAGGGCCCGACTGCCCAGGCTCACCGGCTCACCGTTTTTCAGCAGCAGATGACGTCGGGGCAGCAGTTGATAAGGGCCAAAGTGGATTTCAATAGCGCTGTCTTCAAGGTGGCCGCGGTGTGAATACGTCATGTGATTAACCTTTGTGCATGTTCAAAAACACAACCTCGCGCGGCTCCCTTCGCGCAAGGCTGCAAGGGAAGGTCAGGTGTTGATCGCCGGGATCGGGTCTTCAGGATAATCACCCGGCTCCGTAGGCCCGCCAGTCAACCCGTATTGCTTGAGCACCGGCGCAAGCTGGCCATAGAACGCGTCCTGCGCCTTGCCATGGGCATCAGCCAGGGCGAAGGGCAGGAACGCGCTGCCGATCCCGCCAAGGATCGCCGTTGCCCCGCCGAGGATCCCGCTGATGGTCCCGGCCACCGCGCCGATTTCCGTAGCCCCGTACAACCCGGCCCCGGCTTCCACCAACCCGGCCACCGCCGCACCCGTACCCAGCACGCCGGTGGCCACCGAGAAACTGCCGCTCAGGTAGTCGCCTTTTTTCAACGAGTCGACACCGCCAATCACCCCGATCACACCGCCGATAATCCCGCCCGCCGAGCCAATGATCTTGCCGGCCGCGCCGAGGTTGGCGATTTGCTGCGGGCTCAACGGGCCTTTGCCCACCGGTACCTTGCCGGGGAAGTCACCAATGGTGCCGCCATCCGGGCGGTTGACCCAGGTGATGCCGTAACCCGCTTCCTTGGCGTATTTGGTGCCGCCCTCCATCAACAACCCGGCAAATTGCAGCCCGGCGGATACCCGGTTCGCGTCCGCCACCGGCGTGTTGCTGCCGCTGGCCGAACGGGCCATCAGCACGCCGCTCATCAGCACCGCACTGCCGATGTGCAGCAGGCCTTGCTTGAATGCAGGGCTGACGTCGCCGAACTTCATGCCTTCGATGGCCTTGGGCAGTGCGTCGGCGATCTTGTTGCCCTGGCGCCCGATGTCCCATACCGAACGCAGCATCGACACCACTTGCGCCGGGTCGATCTTGCCGCCATCCGAGGTGACGAACATCTCTGGATCTTTTTGCTGGGCGTCGTTGATCGCGGCAGTGACCTTGGCTTCGTCGAAGTTGCCCTTGCCGTCCCCCAGGGTGATGTTCAGGGTGTCGGTGGTGGCGCCGCCGAGCAGAGCGTCGCCAAGGGCTTCGTTGAAATTCACCTGCAAGGTGGCGGCGTCATCCGCCGAGGCCTTGTCGCCGAGGAAGGCCTGGGCCGAGGCCGTGCTGGCGGCGAAGCTGCTGGCCGCCACGGTGGGGTCCATACCGCCGGCCACCGCGTCGGTAAAGGCCTTGCCGGTCACCAGTTGGTTTTTGTAGTACTGCTGGATGTTGTCGCTTTGCCCGGCCTTGTCGGCGATGCCGGTCAGGTCCACATGGCCGTTGCCCCCCAGCGCCAGGTTGGCGATGGTCGTATCGTTGGCCGCGTTTTGCAGGCCCATGCCCATGTCGATCTGCTTGCCGTTCTGGTCCTTGGCGTTGAGATTGTCGGTGAGGTTTTTGCCGGTCTCGATGTCGTCGGTGTAGTAGTTCTGCATCGCGACTTTCATCGCCGGGTTGCTGTCGACGATGTCGGCCAGTGCCGGGCCGCGATTGTTTTGCAGGAAGCCTTGCACGTCCGGGTCGGCCGAGAGGGTTTCGATGCCGCTTTGCAGCTGTGCCTTGATTTTGTCTTCGTTGGGGTTGAGGCCGTAGTGGGGCGAGGTGTACTTGTCCATCAACCCGGCGTGGGGCACGTAGTCGCTGACCAGCAGGCGGGTTTGTGCATCGGTCAACTGCACCAGCACCGCGGCTTTCTGTTCGCCGCTGTAGTTCTGCGGGTTGGCCAGGATGTCGGCGGTCAGGCCCGAGGTGTCGACGCCGGCGACGGCATCACGAGTGGCGGCACCGTCGAGGAAGGTCAGGGTGTCGCTGTCGGTTTTCGGTGCCTGTTTTTCGAGCCAGGCGCCGATGTTGTCGCGGGTGCCGATGCCGTCCGACTTGCCGGTGGCGGGGTTGTCGCCGCCGGTTTCCAGGGCGTGGAACATCCCGGGTCTGGACCACATGGCCGCCGCGCCGGTCAGCTCGGTGCTCAGGGCCGAATCGCTGCCCAAGGCTTGCAGGTTGTCGCTGCGCAGCATGCCGTCGTTGCTGCGCTGGTTGGCGTCACCGGGGCGCATCGCCGGACCTGCGCCAGCGGCCAGGCTCTCATTGGCCATCAGGATTGCCGCCGACTTGGCATTCGCCTTGGCCAGGTCACCGGGTTTGCTGCCTAGGAAACTGCCATAGGATTTCGACGCGGCGCCGAGGTCCTTGCCGGCGTTGTCGATGAAATGGTCGACATCGGAATGGGTGATCACATTGTCGGCCTTGCCACGCCCGCCGGTATCCAGCGCGGCCATCAGGCTCGGGCTGCTGGCCACGTACTTGAGTACGGCCTGGGCCTCGGGGGGGAGTGTCGTGGGTGGGTTGGCGAAGTCGATCGGCGCGCCATGCAGGCCCCAGGCGTCCCAGTTTTGCGAGAGCAATTGCGCGGCCGCCTTGGGCCGGTTCAGGTCGAGTTCTTCCTTGGTCGGCGTGCCGCTGGTGTTGCCGGTGATGGTGTCCCAATCCTTGGCACCCGACACGCCAAACGATGAGGTGTCGATCCAGGACGTGTCCGAGGCGCCCGCCGCGCCGGTGCTGCCGGCATACAGTTTGGCCACCTGGTCGTACAGCGCGGGGGTGATGTCCTGGGACACGATCACCTTGTCGCCCGACGCCGTGGTATAGCGAATCAGGCCCGGGCCGACTTCTTCGGGCGGGCCGATATTCGCTGCCGGGTCCATGGTTTCCGTGGGGCCGGCCAGGCGGTAGCCCTCGGCCTGGCTGGCATTGATCGCAAAGAGCTTGGCCGAGTCGCCGCTGACCTGGGCGAACAGCGCGGGTGTTTCCTTCTGGCTGACCACGATTTTGTCGCCGGCACTGGTCTCGTAGCGGATCAGTCCCGGGCCCAATTCGGTGGTACTGCCGATCGCCTTGTAGTTGCCCAGGCCAGGCGCCACGGTGCTGGCGTCGGCCTCCTTGTAGCCGGCGTCTTTGCTGTCGGCCAGATTCTTCTCAAGGGTCGCGTCGCTTTGCTGTGCGTTGTACTGGTTGACCAATTGCTCAAACAGCCTGGGGTTGTCGATCTGCTTGAGGGTCACCGGTTTGTCGCTGCCCAGCGGGGTGTAGGTGATGCTGTTGTTCACCGGTGCCTGCACGTTCTGGTACGGCAGCGGAATGGACGGCCCGCGGATTTTCGAGGGGTCGAATACCGGCTTGTCGACGGCGGTGAACAGGGCTTTTTCGAACGTGCTCCGGGAGCCATCCGGGCCTTTGTTGTCGGCAGGGTCAAGGCCATTCGGGATCGCAGTCATAGATCACCTGGAAGTTGTTTTATATCAGTCGATATTTAGTGCAAGTGCACTAACTGGGGCGGGCGAAAGTTGCGAAGTGTTATTGGGTTAACCCGCGCCGAGCTATCAAACGCGATGATCAAGTCGGTTTTGTTACAAATGGAAATATCTGCAAAGTTGGGCAAATGGCTATTAGTTAAAAGTGTGAAGTTGTCGTGTTTATTTTCTGGAATTGTTGAGTGATCAACGTTTTTACCCAGAGGTAACTGGCTCATAAATTGTTCGAGTTGGTTCGTTTTTCAGGTTGTGCCCCCGTAAACATTGGGTCTCGTCGTGTATTGGTTTTTTAACAAAAGTTCCACGCCCGCGCGGCGATGAGATTTTCTCAACGGCATGTTGAGCCGGATTTTTCACAGCACCTGCCATGAACGTTTCACAAGCTTTCACAGCGAAGGCGTTTTGTTCGTGAGTAGTATGGTTCCCATGCAAACCGACGGCTGCATGGCCAACTCACTGTCTGACGCTGGGAGTTTGTTTCGGTTTGCATGCGGCTTAACTTCCCTATCGATGCAAGGAGATTGAACATGGCTACTACTCCACCAGTAAGTGCAGGCGGCGCCGACGACGCTATCGCGAAGATGGAAGCAACTTTCAACATGGCCATCGAGAAGTCGGCCAAGATCACCGAGATCAGCACCGCGAAAAAAGCAGAGCTCGACGCCACCAAACAGCGTCCGCAGAACTGATTCGCCATGCGGGCAGCGCCGGCGCTGCCCGTATACCTGCCTTACCCCGTTGCACCGTTGTTGATCGGCACAGGCGTCGTTGCGGCCTGTGATTCTCAAGGGGGCAAACCCAACCATGACAGCCTTGATTTCCCTGGGCCTGCCCGCCGCGAACGGCGCGCCGACCCTGCTTGTGACCCACGGTTTGCACCAGGGCAGTTCCCTGATGCTCGACCAGCCGGTCTACACCCTTGGCGCCGCCCTGGCGGCCGACCTCCAGCTCAGCGATCCCGGGATTGCCGAGTTGCACCTGCGCCTGCGTTTTGAAGGGGCCCAGGTGGCCGTCGAGGCCCTCGGCGGCGATGTACTGATCACCGGCACTGCCGGCGATATCCGTATTCCCCAAGGCAGCGGCCATCGCGCGCGGCTGCCGCTGCAACTGCGTATCGGCACGGCGGGTGTGAGCCTGGCGCTGCCGGGCAGCCCTGAAAAAACGCCTGCGACGACACGCACGTTAACGCCCTGGATCATCGCCACCGCGTTGCTCTTTGTATGCGCCGGCGCCCTGGCATTTCGCAACGATCCACCGCAAGCGCAAACCGTAATGCCGGTTGCCGAAACAACCGCAGCCAAGCCTTCCCGTGCCGAGGCCAAGGCCTGGTTCGAAGGGCAATTGCAGGCCGCCCACCTGGACGCCGTGAAGGTCAACGACATCGATGGCCAACTCAACGCCGTCGGCTCCTTTGAGCGCGCGCAAAAGCCTCAATGGGTCGCCCTGCAACAAGCCTTCGACCAGCGTTACGGCCAGCAGATCGTGCTTAACCCGCGGGTCGCCGTGCGTGCAGATGCGGCCCGGCCACGGGTGCGCTTTCAAGCCGTGTGGTTCGGCGCCAACCCCTATGTGATCAATGACAGCGGCAAGCGCCTGTACCCCGGCGCGGCCCTGGCGGACAACTGGGTACTGGAGCGCATCGAGAACAACCAGGTGATCCTCGCCCGTGGCGAAGAACGCTTCACCTTCACCCTATGACGCTGCTTTTTTCAGCTAAGGCCCCGGGATGAAAGTCGAACCCCGTCCGTTG
The DNA here is from genome assembly GCF_013385435.1 of Pseudomonas sp. F9001. NCBI lineage: Bacteria > Pseudomonadati > Pseudomonadota > Gammaproteobacteria > Pseudomonadales > Pseudomonadaceae > Pseudomonas > Pseudomonas sp. F9001. The sequence continues at coordinate 55,374 of NZ_JACAPX010000035.1, read as the reverse complement.
ATTCCAAGTGACGTGCGCAGCGCGCCGGTCGAGGCGATCCGCCCGGTCAACTCGCGCCAGGCCACGGCTTTCGAAGCGTTGCTGAAAACCCGCAAGGTCCAGTCCCGCCGCTCCCTGCGCAGTGACCTGGAAGAACTCACCAGCGCCGCCGGCGTCGACTCGCTGCTGTTCGGCAGCGCACGTTCCCTGGAACTGCTGGAACACGTGATGCAGCATCTGTTGCCGAATCTCGACGCCGAGCCGCAGATCAAGGCATTGGCCCACGACCTGATCAGCGAGGAAATCGAGATGCGCCGTACCCTTGAACAACAACGCTCGGAGGTCCAGGCCTGATGCCCCGGGACAACGACGACGCGGTGCAATTGCTCAAGGGCATTGGCGAGCTGTACCGGCGCAACGGCCAGTCCCAGCGCGCGCTGGTGATGTTGCTGATTGCCGTGAGTGTCGCGCCCGACGATGGCCAACTGTTGCGCTCGCTGGTGCTGGCGTTCACCGACAGCGGCGACTTCACCCGCGCACTCGCGGCCCTGGATCGGCTGGTCGCGCTGGAGGGTGAGTCTGCCAGTCTGTTGCTGCTGCGTGCCCGGGCGCTGTGGTACGGCGAACGCAAGGACGAAGCGCGCCAGTGCTTCAAACGCTACCTCGCTGCACGGAGAGCCGCGCCATGAACCTGCTCAATCGCCTGAACGGCATCGCGCGCATGGCCGCCCAGCGTACCGACGTGATCATCGTCGCGTTCATGCTGATGGCGATCGTGATGATGATCATCCCGCTGCCTACCTACCTGGTGGACATGCTGATCGGCTTGAACATCGCCCTGAGCATCCTGATCCTGATCGTGGCGTTCTACATCGGCCACTCGGTGGAATTCTCCGCGCTGCCGCCGCTGATCCTGCTCAGCACCCTGTTTCGCCTGTCGCTTTCGATCACCACCACCCGCTTGATTCTGCTGCACGGCGACGCCGGCCATATCGTCAAGGCCTTCGGTGACTTCGTGATTGCCGGCCAGGTGGTGGTGGGCATGGTGGTATTCCTGATCATCACCGTGGCGCAGTTCGTGGTGATCACCAAGGGCGCCGAGCGGGTCGCGGAAGTGGCGGCGCGCTTCACCCTGGATGCGATGCCCGGCAAACAGATGAGCATCGACAACGACCTGCGCAACGGCGATATCGACCAGGCCGAAGCCCGCCGCCGGCGCTCACGCCTGGAGCGCGAGAGCCAGATGTTCGGCGCGATGGACGGGGCGATGAAGTTCGTCAAGGGCGATGCGATTGCCGGGTTGGTGATCCTCGCGGTCAACCTGCTGGGCGGCATGCTGATCGGCATGATCGAGCGCGACATGGCCTTCGGCGCGGCGGTGCACACCTATTCGCTGCTGACCGTGGGCGACGGTTTGATCGCACAGATCCCGGCGCTGCTTATCTCGGTAGCGGCGGGCACCGTGGTGACGCGGGTCAACAGCGACGGCGAAGCGGGTGACCTCGGCAGCGAGATTCTCAAGCAGTTGGGTGCCAGCTACCGCGCCCTCGGTTTGACCGCATTGATCATGGTCGGCGTCAGCGTGATACCGGGCTTTCCGACCTGGGTGTTCCTCGGGTTGTCGCTGGTGTTCGGTGGTGCGGCCTTCGTGATGTACCGTCGCCATACCCGTGAAAACCAGGTAGAGCCTGAAGCGCTGGTCGAGACCCTGGAACCGGTGGTTGAAGTGCAGGCCGAGCAGGATTATGGCGTGGCCCCCGACACTCGGGTATTGCTGACCCTCGGCAGTGCGTTGGCCCTCAGCGCCCCGCGCCAGCTACTGAGCCAACGCATCGAAGCGCTGTGTCACGACATTCGCAGCGACCTCGGCGTCGATATGCCGGTGCCGGGCATTCACATGGACGCCAAGGCCACGCCGGGCAGCTACCGCGTGTCACTGGAAGGCGTACCCGTCAGCGAAGGCGAGATGCCGATCAACTGCCTGCTGTTGCAGGACGATCCGGTGCATGTGCAGTTGCTGGACATCGCCACCCTGCAAGCCGATTCGCCCCTCAACGGTCGTGCCGCGCACTGGATCGAGCGTCAGCACGAAGACGCACTGCGCAGCGCCGGCATCGGTTTCCTGCTGCCGGACGAAGTCCTGCGTGGCGTGCTGGAACGCAGCCTGCGCCGCTATGCCGCAGACTTCCTCGGCATCCAGGAAACCCGCCTGCTGCTCGAACGCACCGAAGCCACCTACGGCGAACTGGTCAAGGAAGCCCTGCGCCTGGTGCCGTTGCAGCGGGTGGCCGAGACCCTGCGCCTGCTGGTGGGCGAGGGCGTGTCGATCCGCAATCAGCGGGCCTTGCTCGAAGCCATGGTGGAGTGGGGCGCCCGGGAAACCGATGCCGGCCGCCTGGCCGAACACCTGCGTGCAGGGTTGGCGCGGCAGATCAGCCATCAGTACGCCGACCGCAATCGGGTGATTGGCGCCCTGGTGCTGGCGCCGGGATTGGAAGACCAGTTGCGTGCGTCCCTGCGTCGCCAGGAGCCCAGCCGTGAAGTGATCCCCGAGGAAGTCAACCGCGCGTTGCTCGCCCAACTGCGCCAGGCCTGCGACAAAACCACTGAAGCCAACAGTGCGGTATTGCTGGTGCACCCGGAACTGCGCCGCAGCCTGCGGCGCCTGGTGCTGCGCGGTGAACTGGAGCTGGCGGTGTTGTCGTTTCGCGAACTGGCCACCGAATACAACCTGCAAGCGCTGGTGACCATCAGCCTTACCGATATCTCCAACCGCCGTGCGCCTGCCGCGGCTTCCGTCACTTCCCTGGCGTCTGCCTCATGATCCGTTTTTGTCTGCTGTTGCTGACGTTGACCTCGTTTTTCTGCAGTGCCCAGGACATCGCCAACGGTGCCCAGGGGTCTATCAACCTGGCCTCCGGTGAAGGCCGGATCCTGCATTTTGTGGCCCCGGTGGAGTCGGTACTGGTGGCCGAACCGGGGATTGCCGACCTGCAAGTGGTGTCGCCCGGGGTGATCTATATCTTCGGCAAGGCGCCGGGCAATACCAGCCTGATTGCCCTTGGCAGCGACGGCAAACAGCTTGCCAGCCTGAGCCTGGCGGTCAGTAGCGCGACCCAGGCAGTGACCGCGCCGATGCAGGAATTGCATCCCGGCAATGGCGCGCAGATCAGCGGTGCCGGTAACCGATTGATCGCCAAGGGCACGGTGCGTTCGGTTGGAGAAGCGACGGATTTGAATGCCTTGCTCAACCCACAGGGCCAGGGCTTCCAGAGCGCGGTCAACACCACTGAGTACGCCGGTGCCGCCCAGGTCAACTTGCGTGTGCGCTTCGCTGAAGTGTCCCGCTCGGAACTGCTGCATTACGGGGTTAACTGGAACGCCATGTTCAGCAACGGCACGTTCTCCTTTGGCCTGATCACCGGCGGACCGCTGGCAGCCGCCACCGCCGGTGGCCTGGCGGCGGCGGGCAGCGGCTCGGGCAATACCAATATCGACGGCATGCTCGATGCGTTGCAGGCCAACGGGATCCTGCAAATCCTGGCCGAGCCGAACATCACCGCCATGACCGGGCAAACCGCGAGCTTCCTGGCGGGCGGCGAAGTGGCGATCCCGGTGCCGGTGAATCGGGACCTGGTGGGGATCGAATACAAGTCGTTCGGCGTGTCGCTGCTGTTCAACCCGACGCTGCTGCCCAACGGCCGTATCGCCCTGCAAGTGCGCCCTGAGGTCAGCAGTGTGGTGAGTGGCGGCACGGTGGATTTTGGCAATTTCCATGTGCCGTCGTTCAGCGTGCGCCGCGCCGATACGCGGGTGGAAGTGGGCAGCGGGCAGACGTTTGCGATTGCCGGTTTGTTCCAGCGTGAGAGCAGCCAGGACATCGAGAAGCTGCCGTTGCTGGGGGACTTGCCGATCCTGGGCAACCTGTTTCGCTCCAAGCGTTTTCAGCGCAATGAAACCGAATTGGTGATTTTGATTACGCCGTACCTGGTGGAGCCGGTGCGCAGTCGCACCCTGGCCACGCCGCTGGATGCACAGCCTGCGACCGCCGCAGCGGCGGGGCCGCGCAGTGGTGGGGCGTTTGGTTTCTACATGAATTGATGAGGGGGCATGGCATGAAAGTTTCGCGTTTGTTGATGTGTTTGCCCCTGTTGGTGGTGGGCTGCAAGACGCATCTGGCGCCGGTGTATTACTCGCCGCAGTATCAGGCGGACGGGGTGCCAAGCCAGTGCCAGCAGCCGCCGGCCAAGGATGAGATTGGGCTGGACGAGGATTTCAAGGCGACCTTGCCGCTGGGCTGTGCCAACAATTTGAATTTGATGCAGATGGTGGAGCAGCGGCAGGATTTGAATCAGGGGCGGGCCACCGGGCCAGCGATGGCGGCGCCGGTTGGGCGGGCGGCGCAGGTGTATATCGAGGGGTTTGATCGGGAGCAGTTGCAGCGGCGTCAGGCTCAGCAAGAGGCCAAGGCGGGCGCTCCGGGAGCGGAGCAATGAACCTGCGTTCACATGTCCTCTGTGGGAGCTGGCTTGCCTGCGATAGCGGTATTCCAGGCCCAGCAGATCCATCTGCCACACCATCATCCAAATGTGGGAGCGGGCTTGCTCGCGAAAGCGGTATTCCAGCCCCAGCAGATCCATCTGTCACACCACAGACCCAATGTGGGAGCTGGCTTGCCTGCGATAGCGGTATTCCAGGCCCAGCAGATCCATCTGCCACACCACCATCCAAATGTGGGAGCGGGCTTGCTCGCGAAAGCGGACTGATAGGCGACCCGAATCTTGAAGCTTACCGCGTACATATCCATTCCTGCGGTAACGGCCACTTAGGGTTC
>NZ_JACAPX010000035.1:0-50404 GCF_013385435.1 Pseudomonas sp. F9001 | reverse complement strand
CCATCGTGGTTGACGGGGCCTGATAGATCAAAATCAAAAGCAGTGCAACAGCAACAGCAAGATCAAAAGCTGTTGGATTTAGTGCGTATCCACCAGCCCCAATTCCCGCGCTTGCGCAATCGGATCGCTGATGGCTTTGATGCGGTTGGCTTCCGTAATCAGGCGTGCGCGCTCAGCCGCCGGAATATCGTCCAGCGGCAAGCTGGCCACCCGTTGTTCGTAACCCGCCAACACCAGCACCAACAACTCATTACGCTGATGCCGTGGCAACGCGCGGGGCGATTGGGTGACGGGGGCGATGGTGTCCAAGGCCTGCTGCGCCTGGCCGCCAAGGGCGTAGGCCAGGGCCAGGTTGCAGCGGCTGTCGAGGTCGTCGGGTTGCAGGCTCAGGCTTTTGGCGAACGCGGTTTGTGCCGCGACGGCCTGGCCGTTCAACACCTGGGCAATGCCCAGTCGGGTGTAGGCGACCGGCGACTGGCTGGCCTCGGCGGCCTGGCCCAGGGCGGTCACGGCGCGTTGGCTTTTGCCAAGGCGCAGTTGCGCGGTGCCCAGTCCCAGCAGGGCGTCGGCGTTGTGCGCCTGGAGGCCGAGGGCCTGTTGGAAGGCGCGCTCGGCACCGACCGCGTCGTTGCCGTCGAGCCGCGCCTGGCCGAGTTTGAGCCACAAGTCGATGCTTGCGCCTGGTTGCTGGGCCGCACGTTCGTACAGCGCCGCCGCGCTGGCGTAGTCGCCGCGTTTGTTCAGGTCGTCGGCCAGCTTCAGCGAGCGGTCGGAATCGCTCGGCGCAGTATTGGAACAGGCAGCCAGCAACAGGCTGCCGGCAAGCAAAAAGTGTTTGGTCATCGTCACAACTCGTTGGGCGAAGGCGGACGTCATGTAAGCATATTTTCCATGGCGCTCCTATGTCTGTCGGTGCTGTTGGGTGCCTCGATCGCCCACGCCGACGAAGAGCCCGAATGGTTCGCCAAACCCTACGCCTATGTGCTGGTGGACCAGGACGTGCGCGCCGCCCTCGAAGAATTCGGCCACAACCTCGATATCCCGCTGGTGCTCTCCGACAAGGTCCGCGGCAAGGCCCGCAGCACCGTGCGTGCAGCCACCGCCGGGGAGTTTTTGCAGACGCTGTGCAGCACCAATGGCCTGACCTGGTATTTCGACGGCAACCTGCTGTACCTCAATGCCAGCGATGAAATCACCACCAGGCTGTTCAAGGCCAACGCCCTGAACCTGGATCAGTTGCAGGCCTATCTGAACAACCTCGATGTGTTCGGCCAGCAGTTGTCGATGCGTAACGGCCCCGAGGGCGATGAAGTCTTCGTCTCCGGGCCGCCGCCGTACCTGGCGCTGGTCCAGCAGCATGTGGATCACCTGCAGCCCAAGGCCGCCGCGCCGGTGGTGGCGCGCGAGCACGGCGTGCGGGTGTTTCGCGGCGCCCAGGTGAGCACTGAAACCCCTTGATTCACCCCAACCCCAGTAAAGGAGCATGACCATGTCCGTAACCGCCGTAGACAGCAACCTCGCCCCCGGTGGCGCCAGCCCTGAAGCCAAGTTCAACGCCGCGGTGGACAACGCCAAGAGCGCCGATAAACCGGAGATGACCGACGCCGAATTCACCGATGCCCTGATCACCCAGGCGGTCACCATCGGCGGCCAATTCATCATCATGCCCAAGGCCCAGGAAATGCTGAATGACGCCATGTCCGATGACGACGAAGAGTAGGGCGCACCCATGACCATCAGTCTCGCTGCCAGCGCCACGGCCTTGCCGCCGTCCGCCGGCGCGGGGCCCGCCGGGGCCTCGCAGAATCTGTTCGAGCACATGGCCAATACGGCCAAGGGCATGCCCGAGGGCGCCAGCCCCCATCAGATCGGCTCGGGGCTGATGGAGCGCCTGAACAGTTTTATCGACCGCTCCCGGACCTTTTCCGAGCGCGCCGATTTGCTCACCAATAACCCCTCGGCGCCGCCGCAAGTGGCCGCTGCGGATATCCGCACCTCGGGTGCCTCGCCCACCGCAGAACCGGGCAAGAAAGTCGCCGAGCAGCAGGTCGACCAGATCGTCCATTCACTGGGCAAGATGTTCGACTACTCCATCGAAACCCAGATGGTGGTGCGCGGTGCGACGCAGATTTCCGGTTCCGCCAACACGCTGCTCAAGGGTCAATAACGCCATGCCAAGCCCGAATCGTGCCCTGCGCCTGCTGCTGATCGGCGTGCTCGCCAGCCTCTTGCAGGCCTGCGACATGGACCTCTACACCAACCTCAGCGAGCGCGACGCCAACGCCATGGTCGCGGTGCTGCTGCGCGACGGCATCCCGGCGACGCGCAAGGTGCAGGACAACGGCCAGTTGAAAGTGGTGGTCGACGAACAGCGCTTCGCCGAGGCCATGACCCTGCTGGACAACGCCGGCCTGCCGCAGCAGAGCTTTTCCAACATGGGCGAGGTGTTCAAGGGCAATGGCCTGGTGTCGTCGCCGGTGCAGGAGCGGGCGCAGATGATCTATGCCTTGAGCGAAGAACTGTCCCACTCGGTGTCGCAGATCGACGGCATCGTCTCGGCGCGGGTGCACGTGGTGCTGCCGGACAATGACCTGCTCAAGCGGGTGATTTCGCCGTCGTCGGCCTCGGTGCTGGTGCGCTACGACCCGGGCACCGACATCAACACGCTGATTCCGCAGATCAAGACCCTGGTGGCCAACGGCATTTCCGGCCTGAGCTATGACGGTGTGTCGGTGACGGCGATCAAGGCCGCGGTGTCCATCAGCCAGAACCCGGCGCAACCGCGACTCGCGCGTTTCATGGGCCTGTGGCTGTTGGAAGACAACCTCAACCAGGCGCGGTTGCTGTTTGGTGGCTTGCTGTTGCTCGCCCTCGGCGCGGGTGGTGTGTTGGCCCGCCAGCAATGGGCGCGGCGCCAGGCCCAGGCGTTGTATGTGCTCAAGGAGGGTGAATGAGCCTGGTTGAGCGTTGGCAGGGGCTGATCGCCCAGCCGTTGCAGTTTGTGCGCGAGCAAAGCCTTGGCGAGTGTTTTGGCGAAGGCCTGCCGGTCGAGGTGCTGCAAGCCCTGCATGGGCAGCCGCGTTTTCGCTCGCGGCTGGAGCAACTGCTGGCCAGCCATTATCAGCTGGCGCCGCTGGCGCATCTGGTCACGCCGCCCGCCGCTGATTTGCCGGTGCTGCTGCTGAGCCCGGCGCAATTTGCGCGCCTGCCCAGGCTGTGTGGTGCGATCTGGCATGGCTCGACCCTGAGCCGGGAGATCCGCCGCGAAGTGGTCAATGAATTGCGCGAGGGCCTTGGCCAGGAAGCCTTTGCCCTGGCCCTCGCGCACCGGCAGTTGGGCGGCGCGGCCGACCTGCTGCGCGAGCCCGCCGAGTTGATCGACGCCATCGACCGCGATGGCCTCACCTGTGTCGCCGCCTGGCTGCAAGCCCAGCCTGCCGAGTTGCAAGGCTGGCTGCCCCTGCGGTTTGTCGCACCCAAGGGCTACAGCGGGCGCTTGCCCCGCGACCTGGAGATCGTCCAGACCGTCGCCGCCCGGTTACTCGCCGAGGAGCTTGCCCATGAGTGAATTACCCAGCCGTCCGGCCGCGCGGATTTTGCGCGCCGATGAAGCGGCGTTATGGACCGATGGCTTTGCCTTTGTGCAAGCCGCCAGGGCGCACGCCGAGCAGATCAAGGCCGACAGCGACCAATGGCTGCACACCGCCCGCGCCGAAGGTTTTGAAAGTGCGCGCCGCGAAGGTGCCGAACAGGTTGCACAGTTGCTGCTGGAAACCCAGGCCCAGGTCCAGCATTACCTGGCCGGGCTTGAGGCGTCGCTGGCGGACCTGGCCCTGGGCATCGTGCGTGAAGTACTCGGCGAACTGGACGACACCGACCGCGTGGTGCGTTGTACACGCCAGGCCCTGAGCGCGTTTCGCCAGGGCCAGGCCTTGACGTTGTGGGTGCCGCCCGCCGACGTGAATGCCCTGCGCCCACAGTTACTCAAGGACGGCATCGCCGTGGAGGCCGATGCGCAACTGGGCGCCGGCCAGGCCCGCCTGAGCAGCCCGGCGGGTTCGGTTGAGCTGGGGCTGGAGGCGCAACTGCAAAGCCTGCGCCGCAGCCTGTTGCCCTTTGCCGAAGAGGGCGTGGCATGAACCTCGATCAACTGCTGCCGCGCCTGACCGAGCGGCTGTCCCAGGCCCGCTTGCGTCCGATGCAGGGCACGGTGCTGAGCATTCGCGGGGTGTTGCTGCGGGCCAGCGTGGCGGGCGCGAGCATCGGTGAGCTGTGCCACCTGCGCGACCCGGTCAGTGGTCGCAGCCTCAGCGCCGAAGTGATCGGTTTTGATGGCGACGAAGCGATCCTGTCGCCCATCGGTTCCATGGAAGGCCTGTCGACCCGCACGCAAATCATTGCCACCGGCGAAAGCCTGGGTGTGGCCGTGGGCGATGCGCAATTGGGGCGAGTGATCAGCCCCATGGGCGAGTTTCTCGACGGAGACGGTGTACCGCCAACCCTGAACCTGCAGACCTACCCCTTGCATGCCGAGCCACCGGCCCCGTTCTCCCGGCAATTGATCGTGCGCTCCATGGCGTTGGGCATCCGCTCCATCGACGGCTTGCTGACCCTCGCCCAGGGCCAGCGCATGGGCATCTTCGGCGAGCCCGGTGTGGGTAAATCCTCCTTGTTGGCGAGCATCATCCGCAACAGCGAGGCCGATGTGATTGTCATCGGTTTGATCGGCGAGCGGGGCAGGGAAGTGCGCGAACTGCTGGACGTGCAACTGGACGCCACGGCCCGCGCACGCACCGTTGCTGTCGTCGCCACCTCCGACCGCCCGGCCGCCGAGCGGGTGCGCGCGGCATTTGTCGCCACCACCCTGGCCGAGTACCACCGCGACCAGGGCCGCAATGTACTGCTGTTGATGGACAGCCTCACGCGGTTCGCCCGCGCCCAGCGCGAAATCGGCCTGGCCGTGGGTGAACCGCCGACCCGCCGCGGTTATCCGCCGTCGTTTTTTGCCACCTTGCCCAAGTTGCTCGAGCGCGCCGGCCCGGGCCCTGCCGGCAGCATCACCGCGCTGTACACCGTGCTCACCGAAGGCGACGCCGCCAGCGATCCGGTGGCGGAGGAAGCGCGTTCGATCCTCGACGGGCATATCGCCCTCAGCGCCGAACTGGCGCAGCGCAACTATTTCCCGGCGGTGGACGTGCTGCGCAGCCGCAGCCGCTTGATGGAGCAGGTCGCCGGTGACGAACACAAGCGCCTGGCGATGCGCATCCGTGAATTGATGGCGCGCTACGGCGAGATCGAAATGCTGATCCGCGTCGGCGAGTACTCCGCCGGCAGCGACCCGCTGGCCGACGAAGCGATCACCCGCCATGGGGCAATCGAAGCCTTCCTGCGCCAGAACGCCGACGAACCCAGCAGCCCCGAACACACCTTGATCCGCATGCGCCAGGTGCTGGCATGAGCCCGAAAGCGCAGCAAGCTCCAGTGTGGGAGCTGTCGAGCTTCAGCGAGGCTGCGATGGCGTCAGCACAGCCAACATCAATGTTGCCTGACCCACCGCTATCGCAGCCTCGCCGGGGCTCGACAGCTCCCACATTCGATCTTCATGCACTCAGTGAGTGCGCTGTTGGTATGACGATGGAGAAAAGAACCGATGAAGACTGAACAACTGCGCACCCTGCAAACCCTGCGGGTGCTGCGCGAACAGCGGGCGGCGAGCCAGTTGGCGGCGCAACAGCAACGCTGCGCGCAAACCCACGGCGCCTTGACCGACGCCAAGGAACAACTGCGCCTGCACCGTGAGGCCGTTGCCCATGAAGCCGGCGAGATTTACGCTTCCCTCACCGAAGGCCTGTCGGTGGCCAGTTGGCAGGCCGCCCAGGATCGCCTGCGGGGCTTGGCCGACGATGAGCAGGTGCTTGAAGGCGACGTCAGCCACGTGTCCAGTACCCTGCAAACCCAGGAGCGCGAGCGTGAGCTGTTTCGCCAGGAGCGCCTGAGCCGCCAGCGCCAGTCCGATGCCTGGCAAAGCCTGCTGGACGGGCGTGAAAGCAGCGAACGGGTGGCCGGCGAGCTGCGTGAAGAACAAGGAATCGGCACATGATCGTGGCCCTTGCCGACCCGTTGGCGCCCTGGCTTGAGCACTACGACCCGGCGCTGCTCACGCTGCATAACCAATTGCACCGCCGGCGCCATGCGTGGCAGGGCCGCTGCGCCGGGCAGGATCTGAGCGTCGCCTGGGCCGCCGATCCCCAGCCGCTGAAAACACCCCGGGATGTGTTGCTGTTGCTTGGCCAGTCACCGGTGCGCTTGCGACTCTCGGCTGCCGCCCTGGAACACGTACTGGTGCCGCTGGCGTTGCAGTTCGACGCGCAAGTGCTGCCGGCATTACCGCGTTCGCTGCTGCTGGAACTGGCCGTGCTGGACCTGATCGAGCGCCTCGAACCGTTGCTCGGCCACCCCGTGCAACTGCTCGAAACCAGTGACGACCTGCGGCCTTATGCAGTGCATCTGGCACTGACATTGACCTTCGGCAACCACCCGCCAATGGCCGCCCAACTGGACTTGAGTGAAAGCGCTGCAGTGCTGGTGGGCCAGTTGCTGGAGCAGCACGGCCAGATCGACGCCGACCCGTTGCCGGCGCTGCGCCACACGCTGTCGGTAGTGGCCGGGCGGCAATGGTTGAGCCTCGGCGAGCTGCGCAGCCTGCAGCCCGGCGATGTGCTGATGCTCGAACCCGGCAGCGGCTGGCTGCTGGACCTTGAGGGCCGCCTGCAAGCCCGCTGCCAGCGCGACGGCTCGTCGCTGCAGGTGCAGGAACCTCTGAACACGCCCCTTTTGGACATGGAGAACACAATGACTGACGTCGATGCCGCCGCGGCCCTGGACGATTTGCCCCTCAAGCTGGTGTGCCAGGTCGGCAGCCTGGAACTGACCCTGGCGCAACTGCGGGAACTGGGGGCGGGCAGCCTGCTGCAACTGAATACGCCGACCGTGGATGGCGTCGACCTGATGGTCAACGGCCGTCGCGTCGGCCAGGGCCAACTGGTGAAAATCGGTGACGGCCTGGGCGTGCGCCTGCTGAGTTTCGCCACCCCATGACCGGTTATCAGCCGAACCTGATCGAGATCATCCTGGTGGTTGCCACCATCGGGTTGATCCCGTTGGCGGTGGTGACCCTCACCGGCTTCATGAAAATCTCGGTGGTGCTGTTCCTGATCCGCAACGCCCTGGGCGTGCAGCAGACGCCGCCGAACCTGGTGCTGTACGGCATCGCGCTGATTCTCTCGGTGTACGTCACCACGCCGTTGATTGGCGACATGTACCGCCAGGTAGAGGGCCGCGACCTGAATATCGAGCACGTCGAGCAACTCAAGGACCTCGGCGACGCCCTGCGCCCGCCGCTACAGGCGCACCTGGCACGGTTTGCCAACGAGTCCGAGCGCGGCTTTTTTGTGCAGGCCACCGAGACCATCTGGTCGCCGGAAGCCCGTGCCGACCTGCGGGATGACGACCTCGTGGTGCTGATCCCGGCGTTTGTCAGTTCGGAGCTGACCCGGGCCTTCGAGATCGGGTTCCTGTTGTACATCCCGTTCCTGGTGGTGGACTTGCTGGTGTCCAACGTGCTGATGGCGATGGGCATGTCGATGGTCTCGCCGAACCTGATTTCGATCCCGCTGAAAATCTTCCTGTTCGTGTCATTGAGCGGCTGGTCGCGCCTGATGCACGGTTTGATTCTGAGTTACGGCTGAGGCACGACCCATGGGCCAGGACGTTTTCCTGTCATTGATGAAACAGGCACTGATGACCGTGCTGATGCTCTCCGCGCCTGCGCTGGGGGTGGCGATCATCGTGGGTTTGAGCGTGGGCCTGTTCCAGGCGCTGACCCAGATCCAGGACCAGACCCTGCCCCAGGTGGTGAAGCTGGTGGCGGTATTGTTGACTATCGTGTTTCTCGGCCCGGTGCTGGCCGGGCAAGTGGCGGAACTCGGCAGCCAGGTGCTGGACAATTTTCCCTTGTGGACGCGCTGACCGCCCATGGATGCCAGCCTTACCGCACAGTTTCTCGAAGTCGCCTACCCGGTGATCAGCTCGGCCTCGCTGGCGGCCTGCCGGGCCATGGGCGTGGTGGTGATCACCCCGGCGTTCAACCGCCTCGGGCTCACCGGAATGATTCGCGGCTGCGTGGCCGTGGCGATTTCGATCCCGATGTTCATGCCGGTGTTCGACGCCATGACCTCGATGCCCAACCACGGCAGCCTGTTTATCGCCGGGTTGCTGATCAAGGAATTCCTGATCGGTATCCTGATCGGCCTGTTGTTCGGCATTCCGTTCTGGGCGGCGGAAGTGGCGGGGGAGTTGATCGACCTGCAGCGCGGTTCGACCATGGCGCAACTGGTGGACCCGTTGTCCACCGGGGAGTCGAGTGTGATGTCCACCTTGCTGACGGTGATGTTGATCACGCTGTTCTTCATGTCCGGCGGTTTTATCCTGATGGTCGACGGTTATTACCACAGCTACCAGCTGTGGCCGGTGACCGCGTTTACCCCGGTGTTTGCCAGCTCGGCGTTGCTGGCGGTGCTGTCGATTCTCGACCAGATCATGCGGGTCGGGGTGCTGATGGTGTCGCCGCTGATCATCTCGCTGCTGGTCACTGATTTGATGCTGGCGTACCTGTCGCGGATGGCGCCGAACCTGCATATTTTCGACCTGTCGTTGCCGGTGAAAAATCTGTTTTTCTCGATCCTGATGGTGATCTACATCGGCTTCCTGATTCCGTTGATGCTGGACCAGTTGGCGGAATTTCGCGGCACGGTGGAGCTGCTGAAAACCCTCGCGGGCATGGAGTAGCGCATGGGCGATACCAGCGAAGAGAAGTCCCAGCCGGCCACGGATAAAAAACTCAAGGACGCGCGAAAGAAAGGCCAGGTCGCCAAGAGCCAGGACCTGGTCTCGGGCATGGTCATCCTGTTCTGCACCCTGTGCATTTCCATCCTCGCGCCCCGGGCCCAGGCCCAGGTCACGGCGCTGATCGACCTCACTGCGCAGATCTACATCGAACCCTTCGCCACGGTTTGGCCACGGGTGCTGGACCATGCCGAGCAACTGGTGATCGGCATTACCCTGCCGGTGATGGCGGTGACCACCGGGGTGGTGATCCTGACCAATATCATTACCATGCGTGGCTTTGTGTTTTCCGTGGAGCCGATCAAGCCGGAGTTCAAGCGTATCAACCCGGCGGAAGGCTTCAAGAAGCTGTTTGCCCTACGCAACTTTGTGGAATTCATCAAGGGCCTGATCAAGGTGCATGTGCTGGCCGTGGCGTTCTACGTGGTGGGGCGGCATGCGTTGCAAGCGTTGATGGAGTCGTCGCGGTGTGGCGCGGGGTGTATCGAGTCGACGTTTTTCCTGGTGCTCAAGCCGCTGGTGTTTACCGTACTCGCGGCCTTCATCCTGGTGGGCGGGGTGGATGTGTTGATGCAACGCTGGCTGTTCGGCCGCGACATGAAAATGACCCGCAGCGAGACCAAGCGCGAGCGCAAGGACATTGACGGCGACCCGTTGATCAAGAGCGAACGGCGGCGCCAGCGCCAGGAGATGCAGGCGCTGGCCACCAAGCTGGGGTTGGGCCGGGCGTCGATGATGATCGGCACCACCGATGGCTGGGTGATAGGCGTGCGTTATGTGCGTGGTGAAACGCCGGTGCCGGTGGTGGTGTGCCGCGCTTCGCCGGAGGAAGCGTTGGGGATGTTGCAGGAGGCGTTTGATTTAGGGATACCGCAAGCGCCGGACAAGGGCTTGGCGGAAGCGATTGCGCGCAAGACGGTGCCGGGGGATCCGGTGCCGGATGCTTCGTTCCAGGCGGTGGCGGACTGGTTGGTGGCGGCGCGGTTGATCTGACGATCTTGAGCCGAACACCGATCAAAATGTGGGAGCGGGCTTGCTCGCGAAGGCGGTGTTTCAGTCACTGAAAATGTTGACTGACCCACCGCCTTCGCGAGCAAGCCCGCTCCCACATGGGTTCTGCCGGGTGTCAGTACGTTCAGTTATGGCTTGTCCACATCATGGTACTCACCCCCATACCCATCCCCCACCCGCCAGATAATGTCGTGGTTCTCATTGGTCCATTCCGACGGTTTCAGCGAGTACTTGTAGTCCTCTGAGTTACGGTTATTCCCGTCCCCGATAAAGTCCGGGTGGTCCCGCCGATGGTCGCCCCCGCGGATACTCGACCGCGCATCCCACTCTTCCTTGCGGAAATCAAAAATGCTCTGGTCCTGCGGCGCATCCCGCTGGCCCCAGTCGGACAGGTAGGTCTGCAACCACACGTACGCTTCATCCCCGTTGGGCTTGAGCAGCCCGTCCTGCTTGAAGTCCTGGATCTGGTCCCAGTTCTGCATCGAGATCTTGTGCAGCTTGTGGGACTGCACCGTGCTCAAGATCGCCCCGACAAACGACAACGCGCCGGAGATCAAGAAACCCACCGGTCCCAGGAACGGAATGATCCGCCCGGTCACCCCCAGCGTGCCCAGCACGCCGCCGGCCGCGCCCACCAGGCTGCTGACTCCACCGGCCATCGACAGTGAGCCCGAGGCGATTTTCACCGGGTCTTTCTCGCGCACACCATCACGCAAGGTAAACGCCGCCTGCACCACACTGATCACGCCGCCTGCCACGTCGGTGGCCATGCCGATCACCTTGATCGCGCTGCTGGCGAACTTCGCGCCAAAACCGGCCTCGGCCACGCCGCCGCGGCTGGCAATGCCTTTTTCAATGCCTTCCTGGATCTTCGCCGCACCTTCGTCGCTCCAGCCGCCGCTGTTGAGGGCCTTGCCCACGTCCTTGCCGTCGTCCATGGCCTGGTCGACGATGTCGAAGTACTTTTTCTGCACCGCCTCGGCGTCCTTGGGCAGCGCGTGGTACCCCTCGCCGGGCTTGGCCCACAGGTCGGGCAGGGAACGGTCGAAGCCCATCAGCTTGTAGGCATTGGTGCCGCGCAACTTGTCGTAGACCTTCAGGCCCAGCGTGGCGAAGTGCGAGCCGGTGCCGAGGAAGCCGAGGAAGTCGTTGGCGATGCCCAGGCGTTTCATCGGCGTATCCGCCAGCTTGCCGCCTTGTCCGGCGAGTTGGTAGACGATACGGCCCATGCCGATCGCGCCGCCCACTGAGCCGAGTACGCCGTTGTCCTTGAGGAAGTTGAGGTTCTTCACGAACGAACTGCGGTTCTCTTCGCTGAGGCCCGGCATGATCTCCTTGCTCACGGCCTTGTCGATGTCGCTGAAGCTGATCACGCCGTTTTTCTGCCAGGTGTCGCCGAGGGAAATCATCGCCTTGCCGAAATCGGCGGCGGCGTTTTTGTCCTTGAGCAGTTGGTCGACGAACTTCGAATACACACCCAGCGCCTGGCGCGGCAGGCCGTCGGCACTGCCCTTGAGCATCGACAGGATTGCCATGGTGTTGTCGGTGGTGGCCAGGGCGGTGTTGTCGTCGGAGATCTTGGTGGGATCGTCCATCAGCTTTTCAACGGCATCGGTGTAGCCGTCGATCTGCAGGTTTTGCAGGAAGTTGTCGGCCTTGGCCGGGTCGATATCGGCCAGGGCGGTGTAGGCGGTCTGGATTTCCTGGGTGGCCAGTTCGGTCTTGCCGCTGTCCTGCAGGGACTTGATGTACTGGGTGAAGTTCTCCGAGGAGGTGCTGTCGATCAGGCGCTGCCTGGTCTCATCGACCTTCGCCTGGCCGCCGTCGACCTTGCTCAGGGCTGCGTCGTGGTTGGCCTTGATGTCGTGCTGGATGGTCGAGTCGCCGAGCAGGTCGTTGATGGTCTGGTCGATGGCCTTGGTGTCGAAAATGTTGTCGCGTACATCCCGCGAGGTCACGTCGATGGGCGTGGTGGCGATGCCCTGGTTGCCGAAGCCGTGCTCGGGAATGATCGACATGCCATTGTCGGCCATGCTCCTGGCTTCCACCGCCCGCAGGAACTTGGCGCGAGGGTCGTCCTTGCCGATGCTGCCGTCTTTGACCCCGGCGCGGTAGCTGTCCACCAGGGTTTTCATCGACAGGTCCTGCACCGACAGCGGGTTGCCGCTGTCATCTTTCTCGGTGGTGGTCAGGTTGTCGACGGAGACGTCCTTGAGGGGCGGCAGGCCGTTGTCGGTGCGCAGCTTGTCGACGTCGGTGGTTTGCGCGGCGATGTCGCTGCGGTAGCTGGAAATCTGCTCGAACATCTGTGGATTGCTGTCTTCCGACACCACGATTTTCTCTTCGCTGCCCCCCGGCTTGTGCTGGGTGAAGGCGATCAGGCCCGGGCCATAATCACCGGCGCCGCCGACGCTCATGATGTCTTCGGTGGAGGCCAGGTAAGCGTCCGGGGCGGCGAGGGTGTAGCCGTCGCCCTTGGCCTTTTCGATGCCGGCCAGGGTTTGGCCCTTGCTGGTGTAGGCGGCGAAGGCTTCGGGGGTGATGTCCTTGGACACCACCAGCAGTTTACCGTCGGCCTGGTTGACCACCAGGATGCCGTCCATGGGCGCGTCGACCTTGCTGATGTCGCCCAGCTTCAGGCTGGCCTCGTCCTTGCGCAGCAGTTCCTGGCCGGGCAGGGACTGGGCGTTCTTGATGTAGTCGAAGGCCTGCGAGCCTTCGCTGGCGTGCACGGCGTGGAGGAAGCTGTAGAAGGTGCCGCCCGCATTGGGGTTGGGGTTGCCGAGGTCGGCGCCGGGCTGCGGCAGGTCGGCTTCGGACTTGCTGATCGCGTACTTGTGGCCCTGGTGTTCGAACAGGATCACCCCTGCGTTGCTGTCTTCGGACACCACTTTCAACTGGCTGAAATCGAGGTCGCCCGGCAGGCTGGTGACTTCTTCATAACCTTTGGATTTGCCGTCATTGAGGGCTTCCTTGGTCACCCCGGCCTGGGTGTAGGTGCTGAACGCCTGGGGCGTGAGCAATTCGGAAATGACCAGAGTCTTGCCGTTTTCAAGGCTGACCTTGAGGATGCCGTCTTCAGCCTTGCCCACGGATTTGATGTTGGCCAGGCGCACGCCGTCGCCGTCTTCGCGCAGCAGTTGCTGGTCGGGGTTCTTCAGGCTTTCGACGATGGCCTTGCCGGCCGGGGTGCCCTGGGTTTCGGCCAGGGTCTGGAGGAAGGTGTACAGCGGGGTACCTTCGTCGGGCCCGCCCTGGTTGACCGGGGCTACGGCATGGCCGAAGCGCAGGTTCTTCAATACGTCGAAGCCGTCCTGGGCGTTGGCCGCACCCTCGGCGCTGATCTTGTATTTGGCGCCGTCCTGTTCGAAGTAGGTCACCCCGGCGTCCTTGTCTTCGGAAATGACCTTGAGCTTGTCGATGTCGAGTTTGGCCGGGAGGGCGGTGACTTCCTTGTAGTCCTCGGGCTTGAGGGTTTTGTCGCCCGGCCCGGTGCTGGCAAGGATTTTGGCTTTGTTCAGGACGGCGTCGAAAACCCGCTCGGGAGCGTTGGGTTGATCGACGCGGGGCGACGCGGATTTTTCGGGGCGGGTGATCATCGGTTCAGTCCATGTGAGGGGCGCACGAGGACTCGATAGTAGGGGCTGCAAGCGAGTGAAAACGGGTTCGTTGGCAACAAGTCACAAGCTTTCACAGGTGTGAAATTCACGTCCCGGGGTAGCGCGTCTCCATCACGACGGACAATGCATCCGGACGCCAGAATTCCTGGTCGAACTCCACCGGCTGGTCATCCTCGCCGAAGTTCAAGCGTTCCAGATACACGCTGGTGGAACCGGTGGACAATTGCAGCAACTCGGCCTGTTCTTCATTCACCGTGCCAATGTGCATCTCCAGCTCACACCGCGACAGCACCCGGGAAAACCGCTCCCGCAGCAGTTGGGTCAGCGAGGTATTCAAGTCGGCGTCCAGCAGCCCAGGGCACCAGCTGGCCAGCAGCGCGTTGAACTCCAGCAACACCGGCCGCCGGTCGATCCAGCGCCGCCGTTGCAGGAAAAACATCGGCTCATCCGCCGACGCGAGGCCCATCCGCCTGGCCAGCCAATCGCCTGCCGGGCGCAACTGCGCGTGCAGGCATTCGGTGCGCGGCGTGCGGCCCTGGGCATTTACGTAATCCATGAAGCCGCTGATGCGTGTTGGGTCATAGCGGATGCGCCGGGGGCTGACAAACCAGCCGCGACGGTTTTCCCGGTACACCAGGCCCTCGGCTTCCAGTTGCTGCAAGGCCTGGCGCAAGGTGACCCGGGTGCAGCCGAAGCGCTCGATCATCTCCCGTTCGGACGGGAATTTCTCATCCGCCTGCGGCACACCCGCCGCGATATCGTGGGCGATCTGTTCGCGAATGCGCTGGTAGTGCGGTGAAATCGGGTCGAAAGGCATCCTGGGGTTCCGTGTGCAGGCCTGGCGTGGGCGTGACTCTACCGTTCCTGTTGGCGCAGGTCACGCAGTGCCCACCAGCACCTTACTCAAAGCGGAACGAAGCCCCATGGGCCGAGGTTGGCAAGCGGTCACTGCCGTCGGCGCTGAGCCGCGAACGCAGGGTGCCGGTCTGCGGCGTGGTGCGATACAGCCCACGTTTTTGCAGGGCCGGGATCACCAGTTCGACAAAGTCATTCAGCGAGCCGGGGCTGATCAACGGGTTGAGCATGTAGCCGCTGGTGCCGGAGATTCTGGCGTGTTCCTCGATTTTTCCCGCCACCTGCTCCGGCGTGCCCACCAGGATCAGGTCGCTGCCCCGCGTCACGTTGGCGAAGCGTTGCTTGACCTCGCCGGCGGTCAGCGGTTTACCGCTGCCATCGGGTCTCATCACGTAGGAGGTCATGCCTTCGGTGTGAGTGGACAGTGCTTCGCTGTCTGCGTAGCGGCTGATATCGATACCGGTGTCGCCCGCGTAGCTCACCAACTGCGCCTGCAGGTGATAGTTGCTTTGCAGGGTCTCGTATTTCTTTTGTGCTTCGATGGCGGTGGGGGCCGTGATGATGCGCAACACGGTCAGGGATTTGACGTCTTGCTGCCTGCGCCCGCGGGCCTCGGCCTGGCGCCAGATATCTTCCAGCCCCTGGCGTATCTCCAGCGGGTTGGATTTGGCGATAAACACCAGCTCTGCATGTTTGGCCGCGAACTGCCGGCCACGGCCCGACCAACCCGCCTGGATCAGCAGCGGAGTGCGTTGCGGTGAGGGGGACGTGAGGTGCGGGCCGGCCACCCGGTAATGGTCGCCGGCATGCTGGATCGGTCGAACACGCGTGCCATCGGCATAGGTGCGTGCGAGTTTGTCGGCGAGCACCGCGTCATCGGCCCAGCTGCCTTCCCAGAGCTTGTACACCACGTCGAGAAACTCTTCGGCGCGTTCGTAGCGGTCGTCGTGCTTGATCATCTGCTCCAGGCCGAAGTTGCGTGCGGCGCTGGACAGGTAAGAGGTGACGATGTTCCAGCCGATACGCCCATCGGACAAGTGGTCCAGGGTGCTGAAGCGCCGGGCGTGGGTGAATGGGTGTTCATAGGTGGTGCTGACCGTGACGCCAAAGGCGAGCTTTTCGGTCAGGGCCACCAGTGCGGGAATGATCGTCAGCGGGTCGTTGGCCGGCGCTTCCACCGCCCATTTCAACGCCGCCGCTTCGGACCCGCCAAACACATCGTAGAAGCCCAGCACATCGCCGAAGAACATCAGGTCGAGGTTGGCTTCATCTGCCGTGCGGGCCAGGTTCGACCAGTACTTGAGGGTGTTGATGCCCAGGCGTTCATCCGCCGGGTGGGTCCACAGGCTGGGCGCGCCGCCGCAGCCGACACTGGCTTGTTCGTACAGGCCGAATAACAACGGGGTTGGATCAGACATGGTGCTTCCTGCAGGTAAAAAGCGGTTATCGCCCGTGAAGGTAGGCCTTGCCGTAGTGCCGCTCCAGGCGTGCCTGTATCAGTTCCAGGCCAATGGAGAGCAGCCAGTAGATGACGGCAGCGGTGGTGAGCATTTCGATATAGCGGTATGAGGAGCGCCCGTAGGACTGCGCGAGGAACATCACTTCCCAGACGCCCATGACCGAGACCAGCGATGAGTCCTTGAGCATCGAAATGAACTGGCTGGTGGTCGGTGGAATGATGGTGCGCATCGCCTGGGGCAGCACGATCTGCCAGAACGTCACCGCCGGGCCCATACCCAGCGCCGCCGCTGCATTCCGCTGGCCCTGGGACACTCCGATGATGCCGGCGCGAAAGATCTCGCTCAGGTATGCCCCGTAGTTCAACGACAGTGCAATGATCCCGGCGCTGATGGCGCCCGGCACTACGCCCAACTGGGGCAGGCCGAGGTAGATCAGCAAAATCTGGATCAGCAGCGGCGTGCCGCGAAAGAACGAGGCGTAAAAACTGGCAATCCCGAACGCCACCGCGCTGTTCGACAAGCGCGCCATGGCCGTCGCAAACCCCAGGGCCAGGGACAGCCAGATCGAGCAGAAACACAGGAACAGCGTCAGCGCCGCACCCTGCAGAAAGCCGTTGGGCGACAGGTGCAGGCCCACCAGGTTTTGCCACTTGGCCGCGACGATCGCAAACTTCAGGTCGAAGCTCATGAACAGCCCGGCGAACAGGCACAGCATCACGCCCCAGGTCAGCCACAGGCGCACCTGGAAGGGCAACCACTGGTGTTTGACGGGCGGCGGTTTCACCACAGAGGTCGGGGTGGGGAAAACGCTCATTGGGTGATGTCTGCGCCAATCCATTTCTGGGAGATCTTCGTCAGCGTGCCGTCGCTTTTAAGGTCGGCCAGCACTTGGGTCAGCCTCGCGTCCCATTGGGGGTCGCCTTTTTCGGTGGCGACCACGTTGGGCTCGCTGTAAAGCTGTTTGCCGACGACCTTGAAGCGTGGGTCATGCTTGATTCGCTCATTGGCGGTCACCAGGTTGGTGAGCATTGCGTCCAAGCGTTTGCCGGTGCCGAGCGCCAAGTCCTGGAAGGCCACGATTTCATTGTCGTAAGGCACGGCTTGAATCTGGCTGAACGGGTATTCGATTGGCGTGTTGGCGCCATCGATCACCAAGTCTTTGTTCAGGTAGGCCTCGTAGGTCGAGGCGCTGCCCACGCCGACTTTTTTCCCGGAAAGGTCACTGGCCGAGTGGATGGAAGATTCATCGGCGTTGACCACGATGACCGCCGGTGAGGCGTAATACTCGACAGGAAAATTGAACACTTGCCCACGGGCGGCACTTGGGGTCATGGAGCAGATGCACACGTCATAACGCCCTTGCCAGCGGCCTGCTGCGATTACTTCCCAAGAGGGTGTTTCCAACTTCAGGGTGACGCCAAGTTTGTCGGCCACGGCCTTGGCCACGTCGACGTCGAAGCCATCCAGCTGGTTTTGTTCATTGAGAAAAGAGAAGGGCGGATAGTTCTCCATCAGCACGCCAACCAACTGTTTGGATTGCGTGATGCGATCCAGCGTTGCCCCGGCGAACACCGCCGGGCTGGCCACTAACAGGGCCAGGCCCAAGGTCACGACAGTACGTAAATTCATAAATATACCCATGGGATTTTTTATATTTAAACGCGATAAGGGCTTTATGTTTAATGATTTTATGTACTGTAATGCGTTGTTTTAGTTATATGTTTTCCCAACTGTTGGCCTGGCAACAGTTGGGAAACAAACATCGTGTTCAAGCAACTGAAAGTTGCTGTTCCTGTTGGCGCAGGTCACGCTGCCACGACACCAGCCCATACGCCGCCAGCACCACAAACCCGGCATACAGCGCAGCGGTCAGTTGCAGGTCCTTGTACACAAACAGCCCCACGTAGACCGTATCCAGCACGATCCACAGCCACCAGCTCACCACACACTTGCGCGCCGCCCACAGGCTGGCCACCAGGCTGAAAGCGGTGAGCAGCGAGTCGAGCCACGGCAGTGCGGCATCGGTGAAGTGGTGCATGGCGGCGCCCAGCAGCAGCGCGCCGATCACCCCGGCGAGCAGGTGCCGCCATGCTTCCTGGACCGGCAGCCGTTCCACCCGCACCTTGCCCGCGTCGATGCGCCCGGTGCTCCAGCGCCACCAGCCGTAGCCCTGCAACACAGCGAAGACCAGTTGCAGGAGCATGTCGGAATACAGCTTCACGTCGAAGAAGATCCAGCCGTACAGCAACACCGCGACCACGCTGACCGGCCAGCACCAGCGCACCCGTCGGGCGGTGAGCCACACCCCGGCAATATTGAAGATCACAGCGACTATTTCCAGCGGCGTCATACGGTCCCCTCAGGGTCAGTTTTGCAGGTGCAGCGCCTGTTGCTTGAGCTGGCGCTTGCGTTCAAAGGGCAGTTTTTCCTGGTCGCCATACGGCGCGCTGTACCAGTTGCCGTAAGTCGGGTTGGGCAGCACGAACCAGCGCTGGCCGAGCCAGCCCAGGTAGGGTTCGGCGGCCTTGCGCTGGGCGTCCAGGGTGTTGTGTTCGGCCTGCACGAAATCCCCCAGGGAATCACCCGCCAGGATCAGCACGCGGGCGTGTTGGGCGACCCATTGGCGTCGGCAGTTCTTGCCGTAGCCGGCGTGTTCGCAGCCGCCAATGGGCGTGCCGGCAGCCAGTACCTGCTGCTCGCTTTCCACCGGAAAGCCCCGCAGGCGCAGGTTGTTGACGGTGGCCTGGACCTGGCTTTGCTCGCGGTTGGTGATGTAGTACACCGTGATGCCTTTGTGTTTGGCGGCCTGCAGGAACGTCACGGCGCCCGGCAGCGCCTGGGCCTTGGCCTGGTCGACCCAGGTGTTCCAGCGGTCGTAGGAGTAGACTTGGTTGTTGACGACGTCCCGGGCATTCAGCGGGATGTTGTCGAGCACGGTCTCGTCGATGTCGACGATCACCGCTGGCGGCAGCCCGGCCAGATTGCGCGGTGGCAAGGGCAGG
Source organism: Pseudomonas sp. F9001 (assembly GCF_013385435.1). Taxonomy (NCBI): domain Bacteria; kingdom Pseudomonadati; phylum Pseudomonadota; class Gammaproteobacteria; order Pseudomonadales; family Pseudomonadaceae; genus Pseudomonas; species Pseudomonas sp. F9001. The sequence goes on along the minus strand of NZ_JACAPX010000035.1, from coordinate 31,552 downwards.
GCGTCCCAGTCCGGGGTCTTGAGGGCCACGTCCAGTTGGCGAGTGGCGTTGGCGAACACCTGGCGGTAGATCAGCTCGTGCTCGATGGAGGTCTGGGTCCACAGCACCGCATCCAGCTGGTCGTTGGCGGGCGGTTGCTGCTGGCAGCCGACGAGGGCGGTGGAGAGCAGGCACACACTGGCAAAAATCAGATTACGCATGAACAGTCAGCCTCAAAAATTGACGGTGGCGGATAACCGCGCGGTGCGTGGCGCGCCGAGGAACAGGTAGCCATCGCCCGCCGATTCACCCACATCGCGCCAGTAGCGTTTGTCGAACAGGTTGTCGACGGTCAGGCGCAGCACAGTATCGTAATCACCGACTTTGGTGCTGTAGCGTCCGCCGACATCGAACACCGCGTAGTCGTCGACCTTCACGCTGGCCTCGCGGTTCGCGTACTTGCTGCCGCTGTATTGCACGCCGCCGAGCAGGGCCAGGCCCTTGATTCCGGGAATGCTGTAGTCGCCGTGCAGGCTGGCGCGCAGCTTGGGCACGTTGATCGCCTGGTGGCCGTCGTAGTCGTCGGTACCGCTGCCGCTCACCCGGGCGCGAATCGCCGCCACGCTGGCGGACACTTGCAGGTTGTCGGTCACCCGACCATTGGCCGAAAGCTCCAGGCCGACGTTCTTCTGCTGGCCCTGCTGTACGAAGGTGATGCTGCCGTCATCGTTGGGCCGGTTGTATTGCAGGTCCTGGGTGATCTGGAACAGCGCGGCGGTCAGGCTCAGGCGCTGGAAGTCACGCTTGATCCCCACTTCCAGCTGGCGCGAGGTGGTCGGCGGCAATACCTCATCGGCGTTGCTGCTGAACCATGCCGCGGTGCCGCCCAGGGACAGGCCCTTGCTGTAGCTGGCGTACAGGGTGGTGTCCGGGCGCGGCTTGTAGATCAGCGCCACCTGGGGCAGGAATACGCTGCGCTGGGTATGGCGGGTGGTGTCGCCGGCCTGGTCGTAGGTTTCTTCGTCGAGGCGCACCTGGCGCCCGCCGAGAATGGTTTGCCACTGCTCGTTGAAGCTGATGCGGTCGCTGGCGAACAGCCCGTATTGGCGGCTGTCCAGGCGCCGGTAGGTATGGCCCAGCGGCCCCTCGTAGGGGTCAAGCACCGGCGGCTTTTCGTAGATATTGCCCTCGCCGATGTATTCGTTGACCGATTCACGCCGGTCCACCAGGCGGCGGAAGGCAGTGGTGCCGAAGGTCAGGTCATGCTTGAGAAAACCGGTGTCGAACTGGCCGTTGAGGGCGGCCTGGGCTTCTTCGTTGCTGCGGGTGTCATCGGGGCTGCGGTAGTCCGAGATGTCGTAGTCGCCCTCGGCGCTGAAGTGGTTGGGCACTGCGGTGTTGGCGCAACTGGCGGCGCCGTAGCAACCCCAGGCGAAGGTGCTGTAGTCGTCGATCACCACGCGGCTGCGGGAGGCGCTGAAGCTGGCTTTCCAGGCCTCGTTGAAGCGGTATTCGAACAGGCCGTCGAGGTTCAGCGACTTGATGCCCACCGGGTTCGACCAGCTCTGGTAGCCCAGCAGATCCCGTGGCGACACGTTGTGGGGCACGGTGGTGCCGCCGAGCAATTGGTATCCGGGCACCGAGCGTTGCTCGCGGTTCTGGTATTCGGCGTTCAGTTGCAGCAGGGCGTTGGGGCTGATGTTCCAGTCGAGGGCCAGGGAGGCAAAATCCCGCTGGCCGTCGGCGTGGTCGACGTAGGAACGGATGTCTTCGTGGGCCAGGTTGACCCGCACCCCCACCTGCTGCTCGGCACCGAGCCAGCCGCCGACGTCGGTGGCCAGGTAGCGCTCGCCGTGTTCGTTGGTGGAGACAGTCACCGAGCGCACGTTCTCCGGGCGTTTGCTTACGTAGTTGATCAAGCCGCCGGGTTCGGACACGCCGCTTTGCAGCCCGGACAAGCCCTTGAGCACTTCCACTTGCTGCTTGTTTTCCAGTGCGACGTTCTGTTCGCCAGTGATGGTGCGACCGTTGATCTTGTAGCTGCTGGCCGGGTTCAACGAGAAACCGCGCACCACGAAATTCTCGTAGTAACCCACCGGCGCATAGCTGTCGCCGACCGAGGCGTCATTCTTCAATACTTCACTGAGCAGGCGGGCTTGCTGGTCTTTCAGGCGAGCCTCGGTGATCACCGCCACCGAGGCCGGGGTGTCCAGCAGCGGGGCGTTATCGAAGCCGGCGACAGCGGCCTTTTTCGCCTGGTAGTCGGTGGCCTGTTCACCGACTACGGTGACGGTGTCCAGGGTCGCGTCCTGGGCGTGGGCGGCCGTGGCGGCGAGGGTGATGCTCAGGGCGAGCAGGGTGTGACGGTACGGTGTTGCCATAAAAGGAGCGCTCCAAGGGCCTGCCCGCTGGCGCCTCGCGCTTTATTGGGCGCAAAGGGGCCCTGCGCTGCGCAACGGACGGGTTGCCAGTACGAAATTAAAAAGCCGGGGTCGCCGCAAAGGGCGTCAGGCCGGAGCTGCTCCGGTAGTCATTGGTAAGCGTGCGTCGGCGGCCCATTCCTGCAGCGAGCCGTCGTAGAGTGCGAGGTCCTGGCGACCCAGCAGGGTCAGGGCCAGGGCGTTGGCCGCCGCGGAAATTCCGCCGCCGCAGTACAGAATCAATGGACCGTCGCTGTGCAGCAGCGTGGGTCCGATAGCCACGGCCAGGGCGTCCTTGGGCAGGTAGCGACCCTGTGCATCAAACAGCGTGCGTGCCGGCAGGTTGTGGCTGCCGGGAATGTGCCCGCGCCGGGCGTAGCGGGTGGCTGCGGTGCCGTCGAACAAGGCGCTGCCCAACGCGCAGACGAGTACGCCGGGTGCTTGTCCTGCGGCCACCGCCTCAACGCCTGCGCGGTCGATCCACAGTGGTGCGTAGGTGCTGATCGGCCAGGGTTCGACGACGGGTGTGTTTGCAGGCTGCCCGCTGTGCTGCGGTAACCCCGCCCGTTGCCAGGCGTTGAAACCACCGTCCAGCACGCCGGCGTGAATGCCCAGCCCGCGCAGCATCCACCACAGGCGTGCGGCCCAGAAACCGTCGGCGCGATCGTAGATCACCACGTTGCTGCCGACGCCTGCACCCAGATTCGCCAGTGCCTGAATCAGGGCTTGTGGTGTTGGCAGGGCGAAGCTGTAGCTCGCTTGAACGTCGGCCAGATCGGTCAGCAAGTCGGCATGCCGTGCGCCGGGGATATGTGCGTGCAGCCAACCGGCATGACCGCTGGCGACCCGGTAATCACCGTCAAAACGCGGGGACGGCAGGACGACGGTGGCGTCCAGTATCACCAGCCCGGGCTCCCCGAGGTGGGCATGCAGCCAATCGGTATCGACCAGGATACTCATACGGATTTTCGCCGCAGGTGGTTGAGCAATCGTTGCCCCTGGGCACCGGCAAACCACTGCAGATGGCCCAGCAGGTAGGCGTGATAGGCCACGTCGGCACTGCGGGTGGAACCCACTACGCCTTGGTAGTACGCGATTTCGGACAGGGCAAAATCCACATGCACCAACGGCAGCAGGGCGCTCAGGGTGAGCAGGTCCTGGGCGCTCAATGGCCGGCCCCGGTGATAGCCGGTGAGCAATGCGTCGACGCTGTCGAGGTCCGCTGCTGCCAGGCCACCGCTGTCCAGGTCCAGCCAGGGCACGGCGTTGCGTTCGATGGCGGTCGCCAGGTCGTAGAGGGCGAAGGTGCGGTCGGCGAGGCCGAAGTCCAGCACGCTGGCGACGTTGCCGTCTGCATGCCACAGCAGGTTCGAGGCGTGCCAGTCGTTATGGGTCCAGAGCGCCGGTTGTTGGTGCAGCAAGGGTTGCAGGGGCGCGTGCCAGGGCAACAGCAGCTCGGTCAGCCGTGTGTGCCAATCCTTGTCGGCGAGGTACTCGGTCAGCGCCGGGGTATTGGCGATCGCGGCCAGTGGCGCGGGTTGTTCGATCACCCGGGCGTTGGCCAGCAGTACTTCTGTTTGACGGCGGGGTGCGCTGTAGTGCTCGGCTGCGAGGTGCAATCGAGCCAGCGCCACACCCGCCGCCTGCGCATGTTGAGTGCTTTGGAAGGGCGACCACGACAGCGCATCGCGGTACAGGTCAAGGCCCTCGGCGACATGGTGAATCTCGTAGGTCCATTCACCTTGCGTCGTGGCCGTTGCACCGTGGCGGTTCGGCACCACTGCGGCAACCGGTGCGCCGTGGCGATGCAGGTGGGCGATCAGGCGGTGTTCTTCTTCCAGCCATGCGGCTTGGCGCACGTGTCGGTGATGCCGTTTGACGAACAGGGTGGCGCTGCCGGTATTGATCAGCCCGGCAGCGGAGAACGGTCGCGGGCTGTGCCAATGCAAACTGCGCAGTTGACCCAGTTGCGGGTACTCGTGCAGCAACTGTTGGATATCTGCTTCGTGCAGCGCTGGCCAGTCGGCAGCTACCGGATCAAGCCCCAGGCCATGGGCGGTGCGTTGTGGATTCATGCCGTCGCCCCGGGCAGATAGGCGTTGCTGGTTGCCCCTTGCCACACCTGCGGATTGTCGAGCACCGCGTGCTCGTGCAGCCACTCGGCATAAGGTTTCAGCAGCGCCTGGCGTTGCTCGCCCCAACGACCGTCATGCAGCCAGGTCGGAGCGATTTTGTGCAGGGATGCGCTGAGCAATTCCGCCGGGAAATACGGTGTGGTGTGCTCATAGGCCGCCAGCGCGATGGCTGGCTCTTCGGCCACGGCGAGATAGCCACGGGCGGTGGCCGCGAGGAAATCACGCACCAACCCGGGCTGCTCGGCGAGGGTTTGTTCGTGGGCGCCCAACAGGTAGCTGTGATACGCCGGTGCGCCAATCTGATCCACCGGCAACACCACCCGGCGTTCCGCTTCGATGGGGCTGTGCATCAACGCTTCCCAGGCCCAGTAGCCGCCGAAGCTGGCATCGGCGATGCCTTCGGCCAACTGTTCGGGCCGCAACTCACGTACGCCGCTGTCCACCAGGATCACGCCATCAGGGTCGCCACCGTCGTTGCTCACCAGGTGACGCACCATCGCCAAACCCCGTGGCGTGGGGTTGAGCGCCAGGCGCTTGCCCACCAGGTCTCGTGGGCGGCGGATGCCGGAGTCGGTCAGGGTTTGAATCGACTCAAGGCCCGCATGATTGATCGCCGCGATGCCTTGCAGGGCTTGCCCCTGGCCGCGCCGGACCAGCAGGCGGTTGCTGGGGAAAATGCCGAAGTCCGCCGCGCCGGTCAGCAGGTGCTCAAGGGTGTCGCCACGGTAGGGGTCGTGCACCACCAACTCCACATCCAGGCCCAGCTCGGCGAACCAGCCGCGTTCCCGCGCCAGGTACAAACCCGCCGAATTCGGCCAGGGATGAAAGTACTCCAGCATTACCTTTACCGACACCATCGCTTGCTTCTCCAGCCTGCAGTCTTTTGATGGGGGCGATTTATAAGGGAGCAATCTGGTATATACCAATATCGTTTATTGCTATGGATATAACCGGGACCAAAAAAAACCGCGGCCCAAGCCGCGGTTTTTTACTCATCGCCTGGGTCAATCGGCAACGATGGCGTACGTTTCGATTTCGACTTTCTGCCAGGGGCGCAGCATCGAATCCACCTGAATCAGGCTGCTGGCCGGGCGAATGGCGTCGAACACCTCGCTGTGTGCCTTGGCGACGGAGGCGGCATCGTTGATATCCCGCAGGTAGACCACGGTGCGCACTACGTCTTCAGGGCCCATGCCCGCCTCGGCCAACACCTTGTTGACGGTGACGAGAATGGCCTGGGCCTGTTCGTAAGCATTGCTGTGTTCGTAATCGGGTGAGGCGCAGGTGCCGGAGATGTGCAGGTGGTTGCCAACGCGAACGGCGCGGGAATAACCGAACACGTTTTCGTACTGACCGCCCGAGGAAATAGTTTGCCGCGCTGTGGTTTTACTGGTCATGGTGGTTCTCATGTCGGGAGGGGTTTACCGGTGGAGTCCTTGACGAACAGGATCGAAATCAGGCCGACCACGGCACCGCCGATCAGGTACCAGGCGGGAATCATCTGGTTGCCGGTGATCGATATCAGCCAGGTATTGATCAGCGGGGCCGTGCCTCCGAACAGCGAGACCGCGACGTTGTAGCTCAAGGCGAGGGCGCTGTAGCGCACGCGGGCCTTAAACAGCGAAGTCATGGTGGCCGGCATCGCTCCTTCAAAAAACAACTGGGCGAGGGTCAGAATCAGCAGGGCGGCCAGCAGCAACCCGACATTCTGGGTATGCAGCAGCATGAAGCAGGGGAACGCCATGACGATCAGCAGCACGCAGCCGGTAATGATCATCCGGTTCCGGCCCAGGCGGTCGGCCAGCAAGCCTGAAACCGGGATCAACACCAGCATGACCAGCGTCGCGGCCATCCCCAGGTTCCTGGCGAACGTATTGCTGTACCCGAGTACGTTTTCCAGATAACCCGGGATGTACCCGAGGATGATGTAGTAGGTCACGTTGAACACGGTGACCAGGCCCATGCATTGCAGGATTTTCGGCCATTCGTTGACCAGTAAGCTGAACAGGCTGGGTTCGGCGCCCGTCGCCTTTCGCAGTTTTTCGTTGGCCTGGATTTCCTTGAACACTGGTGTTTCTTCCAGGCCAAGGCGCAAGTAGAGGGCGATCAGGCCGAGCAGGCCGCCAATCGCAAAGGGCACGCGCCAGCCCCAGTCCTGCATGGCTTGTTCGCCCAGGCCCAGGGTAAACAGGCTGACCACTGCACCGCCCAGCAGGAACCCGGAGATGTTGCCGAATTCCAGCCAACTGGTGAAAAAGCTGCGTCGCTCGTCCGGCGAATGCTCGGCGATGAACGTGCAGGAGCCGCCGTACTCGCCACCCGCCGACAGGCCCTGGAGCAGACGCATGAGAATCAACAGGACGGGCGCAAACAGGCCGATGCTCGCGTAACTCGGGATCAAGGCAATGGCGAAGGTTGCGACGGCCATCAGCGTGATGCTCAGCGACAGCGCCGTGCGCCGGCCAAACTTGTCGCCGATGGGACCGAACACCAGGCTGCCCAGTGGCCGAATCAGGAAGCCCGCCGCGAAGGTGGCGTAGATCGCCATCAACTGGGTGGTCGGGTTGTCGTTGTGGAAGAACGTCTTGCCGATGATGCCGGCGAGAGAGGAGTAGAGCGCAAAGTCGAACCATTCGACCATATTGCCCAGTGTCACGCCGACGACCGCTTTGGTCAGCCGTTTGCGTGAGGGTTCAGCCGATGCACGGTCGGCGGTAAACCCTTGATGAATCGAGGAAGCGTGAACTTCGCCCATGATATTGCCCTCTGGAATAATTGTAGTGAGGCAGCAGTCAATAGGGAGTGGCAGGCCCACGTCTGATGCGCGGGGCCTGCGGAGGCTGGGGTCATCGCATATACACGCCCCCGGCGATGCACAATGATTCGCCTGTTATGTAGGAGGGTTTGGCGCTCAGTTGCCAGACCCAGTCGGCGATTTCTTCGACCCGCGCGGCGCGTTTCAAGGGGATCGATTCGATGGCGGCCTCGATGCGCCCGCCGGCACGGGTGCCTTCGGTGTCCACCCAGCCCGGGGCCAGTGCGTTGACCACAATATTGTCGCCGGCCAGTTCGATGGCCAGGGAGCGGGTCATCGACACCACAGCAGCCTTGGAGGCGCTGTAGAGCAACTGGTTTTTCGACACGGTGAACGCATCCACCGAGGCGAAGAACACGATAGCGCCTCCGCCGGCGGCTTTCAGGTGACGGGTGCCGATACGTGCGATGTTCAGTGAGCCCAGCACGTTGATGTCGAATATCTTGCGGTACAGCGCTTCGCTGAAGCTATCCAGGGATGACGTGGGAAAGACCCCCGCCGCATTCACTACGGCTCGCAGCGGTGCCTTGCCGTCCAGGGCGGCATCGAGGGTACGGGCCAGTGTGGCTTCCTGGGTGATGTCGCCGACCACTGGCGAAAAAAAGGGGCTCGCCGGCTGTGTGCTGGGTGTTACGTCCACAGCGACGACGTGCCAGCCTTCAGCCTGAAAGCGCTGTGCGACGGCCTGGCCCATGCCCGAGGAAGTCCCGGTGACGATAACGCTGGAGTGCGGTGCAGTGTTCATAAGGGCTATCCGATCAGGCGTATTGAGGAAGAGGGGTGCCGGGTTGCAGAGCCAGTTCCAGCACATCCAGTTGGCGCTGGGTGTCCTGGTAGTTGCTCAGCCATTCGCGCTTGACGATATCGATGCGTGAGTCGGCCGGCTGCAACTGGGCAAACTTCGCCGCCAGGCCTTGCATGCCACGCTCGCGCAGGGTGAGAAAGCGCATCACTAGCCGGGTCTGCTCGCAATACACCGGCCATTGCGGGCCACGTGGGGCGCCCAGGCCGATGTAGAACAGGCCTTCCAGGTTGGTCGGCAAGGTCATCGCGGCGGTACGCAGCGGAACACCGTCACGCCATTGCAGCAGGCGTTCATCGAGGAACGGCAGGCGCGTGTTGAAACCGGTAGCCCAGACGATGGTGTCGTAATCGACCTGGCTGCCATCGGTGAACGTGACAGTCTTGCCCTGGATGTTCTCGATACCCGGTGCGACCTTGATTCGGCCGTGCTGGATCCAGTACAGCAGCAAGGTGTTGACCACCGGCGGTTGCGCATCCAGGTCGTAGGTATCCGGTGCCGGTAGCCCGGGGTAATTCTTGTGGGTGCCGACGCTGGCCATGATCAGCATGTTCATGAGCATGTTCTGCTGTTCTGGCGGCAATTGCCCCAGCAGCGGCAGCTCGCCCCGGGGCAGGCCGAACAGGGTCTTGGGCTGGAACAGCTGGCCGCGTCGGATCGCAATGGTGGTGTCCAGGCGAGCCTGGGCGGCATCCACTGCGAGGTCGCATCCGGAGTTGCCAAACCCCACCACCAGCACCTTGCCTTGCACCTGCTGCACGTTGCGGTATTCGCCGGAGTGAATCGACACGCCGGTGAACCCCTTGCTTACTTGCGGGATCTTGCAATCCCACAGGTGACCGTTGGCCACCAGCACGCCGCTGTAGTGTTTGTGGGTGCCGTCTGCCAGGGTCACCTGCCAGCCCGCTTCGCCGTTCTCGTCCAGGGGCTTCAGGCTGCGCACTTCGGTGTTGAAGGTGATCTTTTCGCGCAGGCCGAAGGTGTCGGTGTAGGCGTTCATGTACGCCTTGACCTGATCGCGGCTCGGGTACACCGGATAGTCAGCGGGCATCGGGAACCCGTCAAAGAAGGAACTGCTCTTGGGGGTGATCAGGTGCAAGGCATCGTAGTCGCTGTTCCAGTGACCGCCGATGTTCGCGGACTTTTCGAAGCAGTCCACCTCGAAACCGGCGTCGGTCATGGTCTTCAGCGCCGCCAGCCCTGCGGCCCCGGCACCAATGATGCAGTAGTGATTGGACATGCTGGCTCCCCATTCAAGCGCCTGTTGTGGCGTCGCTGGCTGGAGTATCCCGCTCGGCAAGAGGTGGATGAATGGGCTAAGTCATGTGTTTCCTATAGGTGATCCCTATGGCTAGAGCGTCTCCAGGTGCGCATACAGGTTCTGGATGCGGCTCAAGTGGCTGCGCATCAGGTTGATCAGCACCCGGGTGGGCGGCGAAATAGGCGTGTCGTGGCGATGGATAAAGCCGAATACCTCGAAGATCGCCGGGCTGATCGGCACCCAGCCCAAGCGATCATTGAAGCCCAGCTGATGCAGGATCGGGCGCGTGGCAATCACATCGCCGAGTCCGCGCGCAGCCAGCTCGAAGCCGGTGATCTGGTGCTCCACTTCGATGATCGGGTCCAGCACCTCGCCGCCCTTGGACGCCAATTGCCCCAACAACCGGCGAATCGGGTCGGCGGTGCGCCAGCGCGCCTCGGTGAGAATCAACGGTGCCACCGCCAGGTCGCTGATGGTTTTCGGGCCCTTGAGTCGCTCCGGGTCGGCACTGATATAGCCGACCTGGGCCGACCAGACCGGCTCGCTGACGGTCAGGTTCTGCTGCTTGATCGGCAGCATCACCAGCCCCGCTTCAATTTCGCCCTGGCTCACCAGCTCGGCGATTTCCGAGGAGTTGTAGCCGACGATCTTGATCCGCATATCCGGGTGCTGGGTGCGGAACTGCTCGATCAGGTCCGTGAGGAAATAGTGGTGGGCGGTGCCGAAGGTGCCAAAACTGGCCACGCCACCGGACAGTTCACGCACAGCCTGCACCGCTTCATAGCCCTGGCGTGCTGACGTCACCATGCCTTGTGCAAATGGCTGCAGGCGGCGTCCGGCTTCGGTGAGCATCAGTCGGCGATTGGTGCGGATGAACACGTGGGTACCCAGGTGCTCCTCCAGCCGCAGGATCTGCTCGGACAATGAGGGTTGGGAAATATGCAGGCTTTCCGCCGCCTTGGAGAACGTACCGTGCTCGATGGCGGCGAGAAAGTAGTTGAGCTGTTGTAAGGTCATCGCGCTGAACCGTTACCTGTTTGGCTCAACATGACACAGATCAAAGCTGTCGCGAAGAATCAATCACGCCATACGGGCATGCCATGTTCGTCAATTGTCCAGTGCGGGTGGCGCGGTCGCAGGCAGACGCCACCTACCCAGCGTTCTTCCGTTGCATGATCCGGCCAGTAGGCTGCGCCGTTCAGAACCTGGCGACCCAGCGCAGTCAGCGCCAACACCCGCTGTGGCCATGGCAACTGGGCCCCGGACTCGATCAACAGGGGATTCTCGCCATCGATCAACGGCCGCATCAGCGCATGAAACATCATGTCTCCCAGGTACGGCAGTGGTTCACGCTTGCCCATCAGCTCGGCGAACACCCGGCCAAACGGCACCGGCCCGGCTTCATCCACGTATTGCAGGGACAGGCGCTCGGTCAGGGACAAACCGTCCTGCACACCTGGTAACTCCTGCAACTGTCGGCGCAATGCCGGGGCCAGGAAGGGCAGGGAGGTGGAGCTACTCCGGGCCAGTTCCGCCAGCTTGATCGGCGAGCTGGCGCAATACGCCAGCCAGGCCTGTCGCGCCAGTTGCAGCATGTCCTCGTCGACCTGTCGGCGCTGCGGCCACAACCACGCCAATACTTCAGGCGCCAGTTGGCCGATGCCGATAAAACGCTGCACCCCGGGGATACGATCGACTTCGATCAACTCCAGTTTTTCAGGCAGATGCTCAAGCCCAGCCAGCGCGCGAATCAGGAACAATTGATCGTACGCATCCGCCTCACACCACAACACGCTGTGGCCGGCGCTGCCCAGTTGTTCAAGATGGTGATATTCGTCCGCATGCCGGCGCGCCACTTCGGCCTCATCCATGGCAAACACCTGGCTGATATAGCGGCTGCGAACGGCCTGGTATTGCTCGGCAGGCAGGTCCTGCACCGGGCCCATGCACAATGGGTCAATCAGCATCCGGAAGCGGCCCTTGAACCCCGCCACGCCCAGGCTGTGGGCGATATCGTTGCCGCAGCGCCAGTGGGTGGTGCGGGCTTCATCGCTGGCGTCGAAACCTGGATGGCGGGCGGCAAAATCCACCGCATCGACGTGGGCCTTGAGCTTGGGCCAGCTGGGAAAACCGAGTTCCTTGGCGATCGACCATTGGGCATCGGATAAGGTCGGGGTTGCGGCGGCATCGGCGCTTTTCAGGCGCTGCAAAAGTTCCTTGGCGCGCTTGCGTTGCTGCTCAAGGTTGATACGGCCGTTAGTGGACGAGAATGATTGCGACATACGATCTCCTTGTACAAACCTTGTCCGCTTTAAGGTTGGGAGTCGTAGAAATGTGATATTCAGTCAAGGTCTTGGGCGCAGCCCTTTCCGCGGATGGTGGCGTAGATGGCGCCAGGCGGGAAATATAGGCAGTGCAATGATTGATTGCAAGCCGCCTGGTGGATAGCGCCGGGGTTTTGCACAGGAGACGTTCATGAAAGTTGGTGTGATTTCCGATACCCACGGCTTGCTCCGTGCCGAGGCCCTGGCGGCCCTGGAAGGGTGCGAGCAGATTGTTCACGCCGGGGACATCGGTAGCCCGGAGATCCTTGAGTTGCTGGCCTCGATTGCGCCATTGCATGTGGTGCGCGGCAATAACGACCTCGACGCCGCGTGGGCAGAGCATTTGGCTGACCGGCTGGATTTTGACCTGAACGGCTGGCGGGCGTTGCTGGTGCATGACATCGCCGATGTGCCGAAGGAGCTTGATCCGGGCATCCGGCTGGTGATCACTGGCCACTCTCACAAACCATTGATCGAGTGGCACGGCGAGCGGCTGTTTCTCAACCCTGGCAGTGCAGGGCGGCGACGTTTCAAGTTGCCGGTGACCCTGGCGTTGCTTGAGGTGCGCGAGAAATCCATCAAGCCGCGCCTGGTGTCGCTGGAGCCCAAGCGCTGAAGAACGCTGAGGCGAGGGAGCTTGCTGTGGCGAGGGAGCTTGCTCCCGCTGGGCCGCGAAGCGGCCCCAATAAAGCCACTGCGATACACCAAAAACAAGCACCGTTAATTTCTTGGGGCCGCTTCGCAGCCCAGCGGGAGCAAGCTCCCTCGCCACGGGGGACGTGCCCTGTCTTACCATTGCGTCTGAATCAGGAACAAGGATCATCAACGCCATGAGCGTATTAGTCGAAACCCGGGCGCTCACGCGGATGGACGAGCGCCGCCAGCTGCAACTGCTGCAGCCCACGAACTTCCAGCTGCACCGCGCCGACCGCCTATCCATCACCGGTTCATCCGGCTCCGGCAAAAGTGTATTCCTTCGGGCACTCGCCTTGCTCGACGCGCCCACCTCAGGGGATATCCTCTGGAACGGGCAGCCCATCGCCAACGCGCAAGTCCCGCAGTATCGCAGCCGCATCAGCTACCTCTCCCAACGCCCGGCGCTGATCGAAGGCACGGTGGAAGACAACTTGCGTTTCCCCTACAGCCTCAAGGCCTTGCATCACTTGAGTTTCGACCCGCAGGCGGTCAAGGCGCTGCTGGCCCACGCGGGCAAGGAGTCGGGCTTTCTGGCAAAAAATGCCGGGGATTTATCCGGTGGTGAGTCCCAGGTGGTGTCACTGATCCGTACCCTGCAACTCAATCCCGATGTGCTGTTGCTGGACGAACCTACCGCCGCTCTCGACCCGGCCTCGTCCGGGGAGGTCGAGGCGTTGATCAGTGCCTGGGCCGAAGCGGATAGCGCTCACGCCTATATCTGGGTGTCCCACGACCTTGAGCAGGCGCAACGCATGAGCACCACCCATTTGCATATGGACGCCGGCGTGCTGACGGGGGCCGTGCAGCCATGAATTATCACGACCTCACGGCACTGGACATGGCCATCGCCGCCTCGCTGATCCTGATCAACGGTGCGCTGTCGCTGTTGTTGCGGCTGGGGCTGGAGCGTCAGCTGTTCTGGGCGGCTGTGCGCACGGTGGTGCAGTTGTTGGCGATCGGTTACCTGCTGGGCTGGGTCTTTGAATTTGCCTACTGGTATGTGGTGCTGCCGCTGATGTGCCTGATGACTCTGATCGCCGGGCTCTCGGCTGCAGGGCGTGGGAAGCGGACTTATGCGGGGCAGCGGGCCGACAGCATTGTGTCGGTGTGGGGCAGTTCCTGGTTGGTGACGGCTGTTGGCCTGTTCGCGATTATCCGGATTCACCCGTGGTACGAGCCGCAGTATGCGATTCCGATCCTTGGGATGATTCTGGGTAATACGCTTACCGGGGTGTCTCTGGGGATTGAGCGTATGACTCAGGAGCTGACCTCCGGCCGCAATACCATCGAGATGATTCTGGCCCTCGGTGGTTCACGCTGGGAGGCGGCGCAGGATGCGATTCGCCAGGCTGTGCGGGCCGGGATGATTCCGACGTTGAACCAGATGACAGTGGTGGGGATTGTGAGCTTGCCGGGGATGATGACTGGCCAGGTGCTGGCCGGGGAAAGTCCGGTGGACGCGGTACGTTATCAGATTGTGATTATGTTTTTGATCGCTGCGTCGTCGGCGTTGGGCACGGTAGGTGCGGTGTTGCTCACCTACCGTCGACTGTTTTCAGCCAGCCATCGTTTCCTGCGGTTCAGGCTCGAAGAGCGGGTGTAGCGCAGGCGCTATCGGATCCCCAAAATGCACCGCAACCCTGTGGGAGCTGTCGAGATCCGGTTCAATCACCCACACCAAAATCCAGCAACACCTTCATCGCCTGGCTCTTGTCCGCCGCCAGTTCAAACGCCTGCACCGCCTCGCTGAACGGCACGGTGTGGGAGATCACCGGACGCACATCAATCACCTGGCGATTGAGCAAATCCACCGCCTGGGCAAACTCCGAATGGAAGCGGAAGGTGCCCCGCAAGTCGATCTCCCTGCTCACCAGCATATTCAACGGCAGCGAGACCTCGCCACCCAGACCTACCGTCACCAGCACGCTGCGCGGGGCCATGCACTCCAGGCCGTTGCGCAGGGCCTGGGCACTGCCGGAGACTTCGAACATCACGTCGAAGTAGCCTTTTTCGGCGGTATACCGCTTCAACGCGTCGGCGTCTTCCGCCAGGTTATGAGTACGGCTGGCGCCCATTTTTTCGGCGCAGGCCAAGGGCCCGGCGGCCAGGTCCACCGCAACAATTTCCCCCGCGCCCGCTGCCCGCAGGCTGCCGATCAACAGGTTGCCGATGGGCCCGCACCCGGTGACCAATACCCGTTTGCCGAACACCACCCCGGCACGCTGGATGGCATGCAAACCCACAGACAACGGTTCAGCCATTGCACCCTCGGCAAGGCTCACATGATCGGCCAGCAGGTGCGCCTGGTGCGTTTCGATCACCAGGCTTTGTTGAAACGCACCCTGCACGTGAGGGAAGGGCATCGCGCTGCCGTAGAAACGCATGTTCAGGCAATGGTTCGGCAGCCCTTGATGGCAATAACGGCAACCCCCGCAAGGCCGCGACGGCGAGACCGACAAGCGTTGGCCAATCTTGAACGGCCCGTCTTCACGGCCCACCGCCTCGATCACCGCCGACACTTCATGGCCCAGCACCATCGGCTCGCGCAGGCGCACAGTGCCGAAGCCGCCGTGCTGGTAGTAATGCAGGTCCGAGCCGCAGATCCCGCCTCGGGCAATGCGCACCCGCAGTTGGTCGGGCGTCAGTGCCTGGGGTTTGGTTTGCGGTTCTACCCGCAGATCTTTCGAGGCATGGCAGACAATCGCGTGCATGAAATTCTCCAGGTTACAGCGAGGCGGTGATGCCACCGTCCACGTACAGGATATGACCGTTGACGAAACTTGCCGCGTCGCTGGCAAGGAATACCGCAGCGCCCGCCAGTTCGGCGACGTCACCCCAGCGCCGGCTCGGTGTGCGCTGCACCAGCCAGTCGCTGAATTCGGGGTTGGCCACCAGGTTGGCGTTCAGTTCGGTCTTGAAATAGCCGGGGCCGATGCCATTGACCGTCAGCCCGTGGGGGCCCCAGTCGATGGCCATGCCTTTGGTGAGCATTTTCAGCGCGCCTTTGCTGGCGGCATACGGGGCGATGCCCGGGCGCCCCAGTTCGCTTTGCACCGAGCAGATATTGATGATGCGCCCCCGCTTGCGCGGGATCATCGCCCGGGCCACGGCCTGGCCGACCAGGAAGGCGCTGTCCAGGTTGGTGCTCATCAACTCGCGCCAGTGGGTTTCGCTGTAGTCCTCCAGCGGCCCGCGACGTTGCATGCCCGCGTTGTTGACGAGGATGTCCAGCGGGCCCAGGCGCTCTTCGATCTCCGCCACGGCGGCCAACACCGCCGCGCCGTCGGTGACATCGAACGCCTGGGTGTGCACCTCCAGGCCTTCCGCCGCCAGCAACGCGGCACTGTCACGCAAGGTGCTGCGGTTGCGCCCGTTGAGCACTACCCGTGCGCCAGCCTGGGCCAGGCCACGGGCGATGGCCAGGCCGATGCCGGCGCTGGAGCCGGTGATCAAGGCCAGGCGGCCGTCGAGGCGGAAACTGTCTAAAACACGCTGCATGGGGCGATCTCCGAAGACTGAGACAGGTGATCAACACTATCAATCCGAGTGCGGGGTGCCGCTCTCATTGTTATACGTCAAACCCTGTCATATCGTGCATCACGGGCCTTACTTCAGCGCAGCCCGGGCCCGGCGTCCAATTTTCATTTGTGATGGGGTGATCAATAACCGTGATAACCGGAGCCAACCTGATGGAACTCAAGCACCTGCGTGCCTTTGTCGTGCTCGCCCAGGAACTGCATTTCGGCCGGGCGGCCGCGCAGCTGTCGATCGTGCAACCGGCGCTGAGCATGCAGATCAAACTGCTCGAAAGCGGCCTGGGCGTGCGCCTGCTCGACCGCAACCGGCACTCGGTCACACTGACGGAAGCCGGGCGGGTGTTTCTGCCGGAAGCCCTCGCCACCCTGCACCAGGCTGCCCGCGCCGCCGATGCCGCCCGGGCTTCGAACCGCGGGGAGATCGGCCGGGTGCGCCTGGGGTTTGTCTCGTCGGTATTGCCGCAATTGCTGCCCGGGTTGATTCGTGCGGTGCACCAGCGCTACCCGCGAATTGAACTGGAGCTCAAGGACATGCCCGGCCCGGATCAGGCGGCTGCGTTGAAAAACGGCCAGCTGGATTTCGGCCTGATGCGTTTGCCGGCGGCCTATCCCGGCGTGCAGACCCTTGAGGTGTTGCAGGAAAGCTTCGTGGTCGCCTTGCCCGGCGAGCATCCGTTGGCGACCCAGGAAACCATTCAGCCGACGGACTTGCTCAAGGTGCCGGTGTTCATACTGGCCCGGCGTTATGCACCGGGTTTCTACGATGAATTCGTGCAGGCGATGGGAATGCCGCTGGAGATCGCCTCCGAACTCGGCGAGTTCACCACCATGCTGGCGCTGGTCTCGGCCGGGCTGGGTGTGGGTGTGTTGCCGCTGCAGGCGGCCCGGGCGCTGCCGGCCAATTGCGTGTCCAGGCACCTGGCGTTGGGGGCGTTCCGGGCCAGGACCGGCCTGGCGTGGACCGAGCTCGACAGCCCGGTGAAAACCACCCTGTTCAACCTGATCGACGAGTTGTTTGGCGATTGATTGTTTCATCCGGTGAAATGCTGGATTGTAAAAACTGGCTATTCTGCTGCGTGCCGTAGCGGTGGAACATAAGCGTTATCGACCCGATCACCGGGTCGAGTCCCTGGCACATCGCGGAGCCCGTCATGATCAAACTGTACCGTTACCCCTTGTCTGGCCATTCCCACCGGGTTGAGTTGATGCTGTCGCTGCTGGGCGTGCCCGCTGAGCGGGTGCACGTCGATCTGAAGCAAGGCGCGCACAAAACCCCTGAGTTCCTGGCCACCCTCAACAGCTTCGGCCAGGTGCCGGTGATCGATGATAACGGCGTGGTGCTGGCGGACTCCAACGCGATCCTGGTGTACCTCGCCGGCCAATATGGCACCGCCCAGTGGCTGCCGACCGAGCCTTTGGCCCAGGCCCGTGTGCAGCGTTGGCTCTCGGCTGCGGCAGGACCACTGCACACCGGGCCGGCTGCGGCGCGATTGATCACTGTGTTCGGTGCCGCGCTGGATGCCGAGGCGACCATCAGCCGCTCCCACGCATTCCTCAAAGTGGTAGAGCACCAGTTGGAGCAGAGTCGTTTTCTCACTGGTGACCTGCCGACGATTGCCGATATCGCGCACTACACCTACATCGCCCATGCGCCGGAGGGGAATGTCGCGCTGGACGACTATCCGCAGGTTCGCGCCTGGCTGGGCAGTATCGAGGCGCTGCCGGGTTTTATCGGTATGCAACGCACGGCTGTGGGCTTGGCCAAGGCTTGAAGATTTTTGTGGCGAGGGAGCTTGCTCCCGCTGGACCGGGTTGGCGCGCCAGTGCGCAGCGCTCCCAGGATTTTGGGGGCGCTACGCAGCCCGGCGGGAGCAAGCTCCCTCGCCACCACAGCTGCGAAGCCACTGGGCTGGTGTACTCCATTCGATTAAGGGGACTCATGGACCGTTTCCAGGAAATGCAGATTTTCCTCGCCGTCGCCGAAGAACAGGGCTTTGCCGCGGCGGCCCGGCGCCTGAATATCTCGCCCCCCAGCGTGACCCGCGCGATTGCCGCGATGGAGGCGCGTATTGGCACCCAGTTGCTTTCGCGCACCACCCGCAGCCTGCACCTGAGCGAGGCCGGCCAGCGTTACCTGGACGATTGCCGGCGCATACTCGCGGAGTTGACTGAGGCCGAAGAAGCGGCAGCAGGCAGCTTCTCGATCCCGTGGGGGCACCTGACGGTCACCGCGCCGGTGTTGTTCGGCGAGTTGTTCGTCGCGCCAATCCTGGGGGAGTACCTGGACCTGTTTGCCCAGGTCAGCATCAACGCCTTGCTGGTGGACCGTGTGGTCAACATGACCGATGAAGGCGTCGATGTGGCCGTGCGCATCGGGCATTTGCAGGAACCCGGCCAGCAGGCGATCAAGGTCGGCGAGGTGCGTCGCGTAGTGTGCGCGGCGCCGGCTTACCTTGAGCGGCACCGGCCACTGCACCCCGGGCAACTGCGTGAGGCGAAGATTGTCACGTCGTCTTCCAGCCAGTTGGTCAGCGAATGGCAGTTCAGGGAAGGCGGCCAGCCGTTGAGCGTGGCCGTTGAGCCGCGCCTGGTGGTCACCGCCAACAACGCGGCGATCAACCTCGCGCGCCTGGGCTGGGGCGTCACACGGGTGTTGTCTTATCAGGTGGCCAGCGATGTGCGTGCAGGCGCACTGGAGATCATCCTGCAAGACTTCGAACCGCCGGCCTTGCCGATCCATGTGGTGTTCCAGAACAACGCCCGGGTACCGGCGAAGGTCAACACGTTCGTGGATTTTCTGGTCAGCCGGCTGGGGCAGGATGCTGCGCTCAACCCATCGATGCAGCGGCCGGCCTGATGGACCGTTATCGCGACATGCAGATCTTCCAGGCGCTGTCCCGGCAGCCGAGCCTGGCCGCGGCTGCCCGCTCCCTGGGCATCTCGGGGCCCACTGTGATCCGCGCGATTGACCGGCTGGAGACACGCTTGCGGGTGCCATTGGTACAGCGCAGCACCCGGGGCATTCGCCTCACCGAAGCCGGGGCGATGTTCATGGCCGACTGTTCGCGGATCCTTGACGGCGTGAGCGCCGCCGAAGCATCTGCCCAGGGTGCGCACGCGCAGGCCGAGGGAAACCTGCGGGTGTTTTTTCCGTTGCTGTTCAGCCGTTATGTGATGGCGCCGCTGTTGGCCGGCTACCTGGAGCGCTATCCCGGAGTCCGCCTGTTTGCCCATTACCACGATCATTATCCGAACCTGAATGAAGACGGCCTGGACGTGGCAGTCCTGGTGGGGGAACTGCCCGGTTCATCCCTGATTGCCCGGCCCGTGGGCCATGTGCGCAACATCGTCTGCGCCAGCCCCGGCTATCTGCAAAGCCATGGCGAACCGGTGCAACCGGAGGCACTCAAGGAGCATCGGCTGGTCGCCAGCCAGGCGTATTCGAATTGGGTACAGTGGGATTTCCAGGGCGCCAGCATCAAGGCCCGGGCGCGTCTCGGTTGCACCACGGTGCAGGGCGCGATCAATGCGGCGGTGCAGGGCGCAGGGTTGATCCGGTGCTTGAGCTACCCGGTGCACGAGCACCTGGCGAGCGGGCAACTGCGTCGAGTATTGCAGGCCTATGAACCGCCGCCGCTGCCGGTGCATGTGGTCTACCGCGAAGGGCGCAACGCTTCGATGCGGGTGCGCAGTTTTGTCGATTTCAGCGTGGCGGCATTGCGTGAACATCCGGCGTTTCATTCACCGAGGGCTTGATCATGAATCACCAGGACGCGTCCCCCGTTTCGCCATGGCATGCCGGCGAGCGGCAGTTGCAGCAAAGTGCCGGCGTGGCCGAGCGCATGGAGGTGATCGGCGCGAAGGTGATACGGGATCACTTGCCGGAGCAGCATCGGGCTTTTTATGAGTTGTTGCCCTATCTGGTCGTGGGGGCCGTGGATGAGCAGGGGCTGCCCTGGGCCACGCTGCTGGAGGGCACGCCGGGGTTTGCGTATTCGCCGGACCCCTACAGCTTGCGTATCGACAGCCTGCCTGCGGAGAGTGACCCCGCCGGGAGCGGGCTGAAACAAGGCGCGTCGGTCGGGCTGTTGGGCATTGACCTGAATACGCGGCGGCGTAATCGCATGAACGGGGTTATTGGGGCTGCCGGCGTCGACGGTTTTACCGTGGCGGTGGTGCACACGTTTGGAAATTGCCCGAAGTACATCCAGTTGCGTGCGGTGGACCCGGGGGCCCGGGGGCAGCGCGCTGCTAAAGGTATTGTGCGGCGCGCGAACTCGCTCGATGACGCTGACCGGGCGCTGATTCGCAGCGCTGATACGTTTTTCGTCGCCAGCTATGTGGACCTGGAAGGGGATGCGGCCAAGCGTTCGGTGGACGTTTCACACCGAGGCGGCAACAGTGGGTTTGTGCGCGTGGAGGGAGAGGTGCTGACGATTCCCGATTTTACCGGCAACTCGTTTTTCAACACCTTGGGCAATGTGCAGGTCAACCCGGTTGCGGGCTTGCTGTTTGTGGATTTTGCTACGGGTGATGTGTTGCAGGTGGTCGGGCGGGCCGAGGTGATTCTTGAAGGAGATGAACTGGCCACGTTCGAGGGGGCTGAGCGGTTGTGGAAGGTGACCGTGGAACACGTGGTCCGAAGGGATGCGGCGCTGGCGCTGCGTTGGCAGTTCGAGGGGTTTTCTCCCTACAGCCTGGCGTTGGGGCCGTGGAAAGCCTGAGAGTGCTGCCGAGCCACTCGTGCGACTGAGTTAAAACTCAATTGCGCGGTAGGCGGTGTTTGGTGTCGGGGAATGACGCGATACTCCGTCGGGTTTTTGCCTGCCCTATAAAGGGCTGTCCCGAGGTTTCCCAATGAATGCACCAAGCCGCCTTGCGCTGCTGATCACCGCCACGGCTGCCCTCAGCGCCTGTGGCGATTCCTCCAAACTGCCGTTTCAGGCCGGTGTGGGGCCAAGCCCGCAACTGCCCGAACCCACTGCATCACTGATCCCGACACTCAAGGTTTCCAAGGCTGTCGGCTGGCCCGGTAATGCCCAGCCAACGGCGCCCGATGGGTTCACGGTAACGGCGTTGGCCGCGGACCTTGACCATCCGCGCTGGGTGTACACCTTGCCCAATGGCGACGTGCTGGTAGCCGAGAGTAACCATCCGCCCATGCCTGAAGGTGCCACGGACGGCGGCACGGGTTTGCTCGCCTGGGCGCGTCGTACCGCGATGGGGTTTGTGATGGGGCGGGTCGGTGCCGATACGCCGAGCGCCGACCGGATCACGCTGCTGCGGGACGCCGACGGTGATGGGCGTGCCGAGGTGAAGAGTGAGTTTCTCGGTGGGCTGACGTCGCCGTTTGGCATGGCGTTGGTGGGGGATGAGTTGTATATCGGCAATGCCGATGCGGTGGTCAAGGTGCCTTATGTTCGGGGCCAGACTCACATCGATGCCGTGCCGGTGAAGGTCACTGATCTGCCGGCCGGGATCAATCATCACTGGACCAAAAACGTCCTGGCCAATCCTGAGGGTACCAAGCTTTATGTGACCGTCGGGTCCAACAGCAATGTGGGTGAGAACGGGCTTGACGCCGAGGAAGGGCGTGCTGCGATCTGGGAGTTGGATCTTGCCAGTGGGCAGAAGCGTCTGTTCGCCAGTGGGTTGCGCAATCCCAATGGGCTGGCGTGGAAACCCGGCTCTACGCAGTTGTGGACGGTGGTCAACGAGCGCGACGAGATCGGCAGCGATCTGGTGCCGGATTACCTGACGTCGGTGCGGGACGGCGCGTTCTACGGTTGGCCGTGGAGTTATTACGGGGCTCACGTTGACAGCCGGGTGCAGCCGCCGCGTCCGGACAAGGTCGCCCAGGCGATTGCACCGGACTACGCGCTGGGGACTCACGTTGCGCCGTTGGGCCTGACTTTTTCCGATGCGCGGGGGATGCCAGCGGTGTTTGCCGATGGGGTGTTTGTGGGGGAGCATGGATCCTGGAACCGTAATCCGCAGGCGGGGTACAAGGTGGTGTTTATTCCGTTCCGGGACGGAAAGCCGTCGGGTGTGCCTGTTGATTTCCTGACTGGGTTTTTAAATGGTGATGGAGAGGCTCAGGGGCGTCCGGTGGGTGTAGCGTTGGACGGGCAGGGCGCGTTGCTGGTGGCGGATGATGTGGGGAACAAGGTGTGGCGGGTGGCACGGGTAAGGCCTTAGGGTTTTGCTCTTACAGCGGCTCACGGTCCACTGTAGGAGCTGGCTTGCCGGCGATGGCATCAACTGGGTGTACCTGATGCACCGAGGTGTCTGCATCGCCGGCAAGCCAGCTCCTACAGCAAAGCGGCTTTGCTTTTGCTTTTAACACTCAGGTCGGCTTTCAGGCCGCCGTGCTCTTGCTTTTGCTTACTTTGGGGCTTTTCCAAAGTGAGCCGCTGTAAGAGCGGAACCATAAGCCGCCGTGACCGAAGAAACGGATATGCCCCCACCCCCATCCCCACCCCCAGCAGAATCACCCTCCCACCCCCCACCCAACGCCGTATACAAATTCACCTCCGCCACCAACTGCGCCAACCGATCAACAATCAACGCCTGCTGCGAACTGAACAACGACCGCTGCGCATCCAGAAACACCAGATTACTGTCCACCCCACTGCGATACCGGTGCTGAGCCAGGTCGTAATACGTCTGGTTGGCCCGAACAAAATCCCGCTGCGCCGCCAGTTGCTCGTTATACGTTTGCCGCGCCGCCAGCCCGTCCGAGACTTCCTGGAACGCGGTCTGAATCGACTTCTCATACTGCGCGACATAAATGTTCTTCTGAATCTTCGCGTAATCCAGGCTGGCCCGCAGGCTGCCCGCATTGAAGATCGGCAGATTGATCTGCGGCTGGAACCCCCAACTCCCCGAGCCCCCCTGGAACAATCCCGACAGATCCTTACTCGAGGTGCCCGCGTTGGCCGTCAGCGTAACCGAAGGAAAAAACGCCGCCCGCGCCGCGCCAATATTCGCGTTGGCCGCCTGAAGCTGATACTCGGCCTGCACAATATCCGGCCGCCGTTGCAGCAGGTCCGACGGCAACCCGGCCGGCACCCGGGCTACCAGGTCGTCGGACAGCGGCTGTGCCGGCAAAGAATCCGGCACCGGCCCACCCACCAGCAACGCCAGGCTGTTGAGGTCCTGGGCCACCTGCCGCTGGTAGCGCGCAATGCTTGCCCGGGTACTTTCGACACTGGTCCGGGCCTGGATCACATCGATCGACGTCGCCTTGCCCGCCGTTTTACTGCGCGACGTCAGACGCAGGCTGTGCTCGTCCGAGGCCAGCGTCTGCCGGGCCAGGGCCAGCAGTTCCTGGTCGGCGCGCCAGGTCAGGTAAGCGTTGGCGACGTTGGCCACCAGGCTCAGTTGCGCGCTGCGCCGGGCTTCTTCAGTGGCCAGGTATTGCAGCATCGCCTGCTCACTGAGGCTGCGTACGCGGCCGAAAAAATCCAGCTCGTAGGCGCTGACGCCCAATGTCGCCGAATAGGTAGAGGTGATCGCAGACTTGCCGGTGGTAGTGGCGCGTCGCGGGACTTTCTGGCGGTTTTCGGCACCCGTGGCAGACACCGCCGGGAACAGGTCGGCACGCTGGATGCGGTACTGCGCCTGGAACGCTTCGACATTCAGCGCCGCCACCCGCAGGTCACGGTTATTCACCAGGGCCTGGCCAATCAACTGCCGCATCACCGGGTCACGGAACAACTGTTGCCAGTCAGGCCCGGCGGCCGATGGCCCCACCCGGTCCGCGTTATACACCGGGAAGTGCGCCGGGGTCGGTGCCTCGGGCCGCTGATAGTCCGGGATCAACGAACACCCGCCAAGCACACACGCCACGCCGAGCATCAGTTTTTTCATCACGCGCCAACCATCCATTTGGCCAGGCCATGCCGGCCACTCACGCCCAGTTTGGCCGCCGCGCGCTTGAGGTAGGTTTCGATGGAGCTGTTTTTCACGCTGAGTTTCTCGGCCATCTGCGGCACGGTTCCGCCGGTCAACAACCCCAGGCAAACCTCCTGTTCCCGCGCCGATAAGGTGATGTCACTGAGTGACAGGCGTTTATAGAATTCGCGCTGCAATTGCGACTGCTCCAACGGAGTTTTAGAGGGCTCGGGCGCTACCGGCGGGGCCTGTCGATTGATCTGCGCGTGGCGCTCGATCAACGGCAGCAAGGTTTCCGAAAGGCTCTTGAGAAACGACAGCTGCGCCAGGGAAAAGGCGCGTTGGGTGTGGGGCCGGTAGAACGAAATCACGCACCGCCGATTGGCCTGGCGCGATACCAGGTTGCACTGATGGGAGGTGCCGCGGGTGTGGGTGCTGTCGGCCTTGGCATTCATCTGGATCAACAGCGGGTCGTTCATGCCGAGCATTTTTTTCAGCAGCGGATGATCGTCGCGGTGATGCAGGGTGCGCGGTGGCGGCAGGTCCTGCTTCAACCCGTCGCTGCCAAGTAACTTGATATCGAGCACGCGGGCCTGGTGCTCGTCGAGGGTCCATTCACTGAGGTCCACCAAGTGAACCGGTACCAGCTTGTTGACCAGTTGCAGCATGTTCGCTGCGAAGTGTTCAGTGCCGGTGCTTGAAATCAACTCTCCCAACTCGAAATAAAAATGCGGATTTTCCATATTCCGAATACTGCTGGTCAGACTCATAGCCATCTCATCCTTGATGTCGAAAACCGTCAACGGTTGCCCGTACGTGTGCAGGCCTCCCGTTCTCCTTGAACCTGGGTCGGTGCTCGAGGCTTCATTTAGCCACGTGGATTTGTCCTACGTATGTAGCGGAAACGAGGGACACAACCTGCCATAAAAAGCGCGCCATTATTTCGTCATTTCCGACAGGGATATAGGCTGAAGCTGCAGGGTAAAAGGATTTTAGAGTTTGTTAACTAGTTGATATAAAACATATTTGCTCAATTTTCTCGACATTCCCGGCTATATGGCATCGGCCAGATGTAGCCAATCTCCTACATCCATTTAATCGTTTCAGCACTGAACCATCAGCCAACCCCGGCGCGGTACCCAGGCTGTCCGGGTTTCGGGTGACATACGGCCCTCCGGGGCGATGCTTAAATCCCGTTGATTTCGCCTCAATGGGGCGTTGTGCGCCTTATCGACACCTCACATGAGAAGGATCTTATGACGTATTTCCCCCTGACCGCCGCCCAGCGGGATATCTGGCTCGACCAACTGCGCCTCGGTGACTCGCCGCTGTACAACATCGGGGGTTATATCGAACTCACGGGCACCGTGAATCCCGCATTGATCCAGCGAGCCATCGAGCACCTGGTGGCCAAGCACGACGCATTGCGTACGGTGTTGCAAGTGGCGGCCGATGGCTTGCCACGGCAGGCGTTTGCCGAGGCCATGGCGGTATCGGTGCCGCAGCATGACGTCTCGCGCCAGCCGGATCCCCGCGCGGCCGCCGAGGCCTTGTTGCAGGCGCAGATGGCGCGAACCTATGCGCTGGTCGACGAGCCGTTGTTCCGCTTCTTCCTGGTCAAGCTCGATGACCAGCATTACCGCCTCGGCACCCAGGCTCACCACCTGATTCTCGATGGCTGGGGCTTTGGCCAGATGCTGCAATCTCTTGCCGGGATCTACAGCTCCCTGGAGCAGGGCCGACTACCGGACCTGTCGGCGCCGTCCTATATCGACTTCATCGACAACGATGAACGCTATCGCGAGTCGGCCCGTTACGCCCGGGACCGCAGCTACTGGCTGGACAAATACCAGGCGCTGCCAGAGCCGCTGCTGACGCGCCGTTACCAGGCCAAGGGCGATGCGCCGAGCAACACCCTGGTAGCACCGTTTCCGGCGGCGCTGCTCAATCGCATGGCGCGGGCGGCGAACCATTACCAGGCGTCGGCGTTCCATGTGTTATTGGCGGCGATGTACCTGTACTTCAGCCGCACCGGCCAGCGCCAGGAGTGGGTGGTGGGGCTGCCGATACTCAACCGTTCCAATGCACGCTTTCGTTCGACCCTGGGGCTTTTCACCCAGGTCAGTGCCGTGCGCTTGCAGTTCAGCGACGACCTGCCTTTCAGCGCCCTGGTGCGTGGCGTGCGCGACCAGCTCCAGCAGGATTTCCGACATCAACGTTTCCCGCTGAGCGAGATGAATCGCGAGCTGGGTTTGCTGCGCGCCGACCGCGGCCAACTGTTCGACCTGTCGGTGTCCTATGAGCAGGATGACCATGAATTTCGCTACGGCCAGGCGTCGGCCCGGGCGATCAAGGTGTCCAACCACCATGAGCCGTTGCCGCTGGCGATTCACTTGCGCAGCAATCGCTACCACGACACGGCGTGCCTGCACTGCGTCTACAACGAGGCGTACTTCCAGGCACACGAGGTGCAGGCCCTGGCCGATCGCCTGGTGTATGTGCTGGAGCAGGGGCTGGAAAACACCGCGCTGCCCCTGGCTGACTTCTCGCTGATAACGCCCGAGGAAACCGCGCAGTTGCAACGCTGGAACGCCACCGCCCAGGCCTATCCCGCAGCGCAAACCCTGCATGGGCGCGTCGAGGCCCAGGCCGCGGTGACGCCGCATGCGGTGGCGGCGGTGTATCAGGGGCAGCGATTGACGTATGACCAATTGAATCAACGGGCCAATGCCCTGGCGCGGCAGCTATTGGTGCTCGGGGTAAAGCCCGACGACCGTGTGGCGATCGTCGCCCGGCGCGGCCTGGAGACGCTGGTGGGCTTGCTGGGGATTCTCAAATCCGGCGCCTGTTATGTCCCGGTGGACCCGGCCCATCCTGCCGAGCGCCTGCACTACCTGCTCGATGACAGCGCGCCGGTGGCGGTGCTGACGCAGACGGATTTGCTCGAGCGTCTACCGGTATTGAGCGTGCCGGTCATCAATCTGGATCACGCCACGGCGCAGTTGGCGCGCAACCCGCAAGTGGCGATGACACCCGCCAACCTCGCTTATGTGATCTACACCTCGGGCTCCACCGGCCTGCCCAAGGGCGTGATGGTGGAGCACCACACCGTGGCCAACCTGGTGGACTGGCATTGCCAGGCCTTCGATTTGCACGCGGGCAGCCATACCGCCAGCGTTGCCGGTTTCGGGTTTGACGCCATGGCCTGGGAGGTCTGGCCAGCGCTGTGCGTGGGCGCGACCTTGCACTTGCCGCCGGCCCACGACGGCGCCGAAGACATCGACGCGCTGCTGGCCTGGTGGCGCGCGCAACCACTGGACGTATGCTTCCTGCCCACGCCGGTGGCCGAGTATGCGTTCAGCCAGAATATTGAACACCCGACTTTGCGCACGCTGCTGATTGGTGGCGACCGCCTGCGCCAGTTCAACCAGGCGCGCAGTTTCGCGGTGATCAACAACTACGGTCCCACTGAAGCCACCGTGGTTGCCACCTCGGGCCTCGTTGAGGCCGGGCAGGCGCTGCACATCGGCAAACCCATCGCGAATGCCGCGGTCTACCTGCTGGATGAGCAACAGCGGCCGGTGCCCATCGGTACTGCAGGCGAGTTGTACGTCGGCGGGAAAGGCGTGGCGCGGGGCTATTTGAACCGCCCGGACATGACCGCAGAGCGCTTCCTTGATGACCCATTCAACCCAGGCCGCATGTACCGCACCGGCGACCTGGCGCGTTGGCTGCCGGATGGGAATATTGAATATTTGGGCCGCAACGACGACCAGGTAAAAATTCGCGGCGTGCGTATCGAGCCGGGGGAAATCGAGTCCGCCCTGGCGGGTCATGAAGGGGTCACCGAAGCGGTGGTGCTGGTACGCGAGGGGCAGCTGTTGGCCTGGTTCACCGAGCATGCGCCGGTAGCGATTGAAGCGCTTCGCGCCCATCTTAAATCACGCTTGCCGGATTACATGGTGCCGCAGGCCTACGTAAAGCTGGACGCGTTGCCCCTGACGGCCAACGGCAAACTCGACCGCAAGGCCTTGCCGGCACCCGGTGCCGATGCATTTATCAGTCGAGTCTACGAGGCCCCAGAAGGTGCTACGGAAATCGCCCTGGCGCAGATCTGGGCCGACGTGCTGCACGTCGAGCAAGTAGGGCGGCATGACCATTTCTTCGAGTTGGGCGGCCATTCGCTGTTGGCGGTCCAGTTGGTGCAGCACATGCGCCAGGTCGGGTTGCAGGCCGACGTGCAGGTGCTGTTCGGCCAGCCGACCCTGGCCGCACTGGCGGCAGCGGTCGGCCAGGGCACCGAGCTTGAGGTGCCGGCCAACCGTGTTCCGGCAGGTTGCCAATTGATTACTCCGGACCTGCTGGCGCTGGCCGAACTGGACCCGCCGACGATAGAACGCATCGTCGCCGCGATCCCCGGCGGCGCCGCCAATGTGCAGGAGATCTACCCGCTGGCGCCGTTGCAGGAAGGCCTGCTGTATCACCACATCACCGACGAGCGCGATCCGTACCAGCAACACGCGATGTTCAGCTTTGCCCGCCGTGAACAGCTGGAAGCGTTCGCCCAGGCGCTGCAACAGGTGATCGACCGCCATGACATCCTGCGCACCAGCCTGGCGTGGGATGCCCTCGAACAACCGATGCAAGTGGTGTGGCGCAAGGCGATTCTGGACGTGCAATCGGTGGCCCTCCAGGGGGACTCAATTCTCGAACAACTGCGCGAACGCCAGCGGCCACTGGACTTGCGCAAGGCGCCGCTGATGGCCCTGGATTACGCCGAAGACCGGCAGAACCGCCGTTGGGTGGGCATGCTGCGTTTCCATCATCTGGTGAACGACGCCACTTCCACGCAAGTACTGATGGCGGAAATCCAGGCTCATCTGCTTGGCCAGCAACAGCAATTGCCGGCGCCGGTGCCCTATCGCAACGTGGTCGCCCAGGCCCGGTCGGCGGAACGCCAGGCCGGGCACGAAGCGTTCTTTCGCGAGCGGCTGGCGGATGTCGACGAGCCGACCCTGGCCTTCGGTTTACAGGAACGCCAGGCGGATCGCCGTGACACCGAGGAAGCCGACGTGCTGCTTCCCGACGCACTCGGCCAGTTGTTGCGCGAGCAGGCCCGCACCTTGGGTGTCAGCGCGGCGAGCCTGTTTCATCTGGCGTGGGCCCAGGTACTGGGTCGCGTCTCGGGCCGTGACGATGTGGTGTTCGGTACGGTTCTGCTGGGACGCCTGCAGGCCGGTGAGGGCGCGGACCGTGCCCTGGGCATGTTCATCAACACCTTGCCACTGCGGGTACGCCTGGCCGGGGTGACGGTGCGCGAGGCGATCAGGCAGACGCAGCAGCAACTCAGCGCCTTGCTCGCCCACGAGCAAGCGTCCCTGGCGTTGGCCCAGCGTTGCAGCGGCGTCACACCGCTGTTCAACAGCCTGCTGAATTACCGGCATGTCTCGGTCGAGGCACTAGAGGTGCTGCAGCCCGGCATCGAATTGCTGAGCAGCGAAGACATCCTCAGCTACCCACTGATGCTGACGGTGGACGACCTGGCCAGCGGTTTCCGGCTCAAGGCCAAGGCGCCCCGCAAGGTCGGTGCCCAGCGCCTGCTGGACTACCTTGGCACGGTGCTGGCGGGATTGGTGGAGACGCCCGAGGCGCCGCTGTTCGATGTGCAGGTGCTGCCCGCGACCGAACTGCAACAGCAACTGGTGGACTTCAACGCCAGCGAAACCGACTACCCCGTGGACCAGACCGTCCACGCCCTGTTCGAAGCCCATGCCCGGCACACACCTCACGCGATGGCGGTGCAGGCCGGTGAGCAGCAACTGACTTACCGCCAGCTCAACGAGCGCGCCAACCGCCTGGCCTATCACCTGCGCGAGCGCGGCGTGCAGCCGGATTCGCGGGTCGCCTTGTGTGTCGAGCGCGGGTTGGACCTGGTGGTGGGCTTGCTGGCCATCCTCAAGGCGGGGGGCGCTTATGTACCGTTGGACCCGGGCTACCCTCGCGAGCGTCTCGCCTACATGCTGCAAGACAGCGCGCCGGTCGCCTTGCTGGTACACGGCGCGACCCGGGATTTGCCGGGGGAGGTGTCGATACCGGTGATCGACCTCGACCACGGCGCCTGGCAGCAGGCGCCTGAAGGCAACCCGCGAGTGCCGGGGCTGAGCGTGCGCAACCTGGCGTACGTGATGTACACCTCCGGCTCCACCGGCACGCCCAAGGGCGTGATGATCGAGCATCGGGGCCTGGGCAACCTGATGCACTGGGGCTCGCAACTGTGCCCGAATGCCGAGGGTGGCGCGTTGTTGCAGCGGGCGCCGTTCAGTTTTGACGGTTCGGTGTGGGAGCTGTTCTGGCCGCTGACCAATGGCATGCGCCTGGTCCTGGCGCGTCCCGATGGGCACCGTGAGCCGGCGTACCTGGCGCAGGTGATTCGTGAGCAACAGGTCAGTGTGATCAAGTTTGTGCCGGCGATGTTGCAGCAGTTTCTGGAGCTGGAGGAGTCTGCGCTTTGTACCAGCCTTACCGACGTTTTATGCGGTGGTGGGGAGCTGACAGAGGCCTTGGCCCGTGGGGTTCAGGCGCGGTTGCCCAAGGTGCGCTTGCATAACGTCTACGGACCGACCGAGGCGACGGTGGACAGCAGTGCCTGGACGCTGGAGCCGGGTGCGCCGGTGCCGGGGGTGCAGTTGCCGATTGGGCGGGCCATCAGTAATACCCGTCTTTACGTATTGGATGAGCATGATCGGCCGGTGCCGCTGGGGTGCAGTGGGCAGTTGCATATCGGCGGGGTGGGCGTGGCTCGCGGGTATCTGGGATTGGCGCAGATGACGGCGGAGCGGTTTATCGACAGTCCGTTTGTGGCGGGGGATCGGTTGTATCGCACGGGGGATCTGGTGCGGTATTTGCCGGACGGGAATCTGGAGTTTCTGGGGCGCAATGACTTTCAGGTGAAGCTGCGTGGGGTGCGGCTGGAGCTGGGGGAGGTTGAGGCGCGGTTGGCGGCGCATCCTGCATTGCGCGAGGTGGCGGTGTTGATCCGGGATGAGCGGTTGGTGGCGTATTTCACTGTTCGTGATGCGGTGCCGGGGCTTGAGGCGTTGCGCAGTTACATGGTGGAGGGGTTGCCTGAGTACATGGTGCCTTCGGCGTTTGTGCGGGTGGAGGTGTGGCCGCTTAATCCGGCGGGGAAGCTGGATCGCAAGGGGTTGCCGGAGCCTGGGGTGGAGGCGGTGTTGAGTCGCGCCTATGAACCGCCTCAGGGGGAGGTGGAGACGGTGATTGCTGGGGTTTGGGCGCAGGTGCTGAAGCTGGATCGGGTGGGGCGTCAGGATCATTTCTTTGAGTTGGGGGGGCATTCGTTGTTGGCCGTGGGGGTGGTGGCGCGGCTGCGTAAGGCGGGGTTGGAGGTGGATGCCCGGTCGTTGTTCAGTCAGCCGACGGTGGTGGGGTTGGCGGGGGTGGTTGGGACGCGGGTGGAGCGGGTGGAGGTGGTGCCTGCTTTGGGGATTCCGCAGTTGGGGCGTAGACGTAGGATTTGAGTGGTGGTGTGGTGTGTATATCCGTTATTTAGGTAACGGCCACCTATGGTTCCGCTCTTACAGCGGCTCACTTTGGAAAAGCCCCAAAGTAAGCAAAGGGCTCTGCCCCGCCTGTCGGCGCCTCGCTGGGGCTCGGCGTTCCCTCACTCC
>NZ_JACAPX010000034.1:32699-33343 GCF_013385435.1 Pseudomonas sp. F9001 | reverse complement strand
CTGGCCGGTGGGGCGAGTTTCTTCTGGGAGTGGGAACGGTCTGGCAAGGCAGCGCGATGTGTCCGGCACTGGGCCAGCTTTTCGCAGATGGACACGCGGTATGTGTGGGACGACAACGGCACGGTCACCGTGCACAACGCCGATGGCAGCCAGGAAGTCTACGTCCACGACCAGCGCGCACGGCTGGTGCAGCGGATCGATCCGGACGGCGCGCAGCACTTCAAATCCTACGACGAAAAAGGCCGGCTGACGGTCGAGCAGAATCCACTGGGAGCGGTGACGGCGTATCAGTACGACGACGCCGGTCGGTTGATTGCGCTGTTTCCCGGGGACGATACGCCGACGTCCTACGAGCATGACAACGGGTTCGTACGGGTTGTGCGCCGTGGTGACGCGGTGTGGAAATACCAGCGTAACGATCAAGGCGATATCACTCGCAAGACTGATCCGGACGGCAATTACACCGAATACACGTACACCCAACACGGAAAGCTCACGGGTGTTTGGTATCCGGATAACAGCAGCCAACGCTTTATCTGGAACGAACGCGGCCAGCTCATTGAGGAAAAACTGGCGAATGGCGGTGTGCGGCGTTATCGCTATGACGAGCTGGGGCGGCAGGTGGCTTGCGAGGATGAGCATGG
>NZ_JACAPX010000034.1:0-32513 GCF_013385435.1 Pseudomonas sp. F9001 | reverse complement strand
CTTGAGTACCACGCCAACGGCCTGATCCAGCAGGAAACCGGGTTTGATGGCCGGCGTACTGCCTATGTCTACGACCTCGCCGGGCATCTGCTGGAAAAGACCGAATACGGCGATGACGGCAGTCAGTTGGTTACCGGTTATGCGCGCGATGCTGCCGGTCGCCTCGTAAGAAAAACCCTGCCCGACCGCAGCATTGTCGATTACACCTACGACCGTCTCGGCAACCTTCTCAGCGTCGACGACGGTCATTGGCCGCTGCATTACGAATACGACCTGCAAAACCGCCTCACCGCCGAACACCAGGGCTGGGGCACGTTGCGCTACCGCTACGACGAATGCGGGCAACTCAACTACCTGCGCCTGCCCGACAACAACCGCCTCGCTTTCCACCACGAAAAAGGCGGCGACCTCGCCACCGTCCAACTCAACGGCAACCCGCTCACCTCGCACCTGTTCAAATCCGGCCGCGAACATCAGCGCCAGCAAGGCCAACTCCTCAGCCGCTACCACTACGACGACCAGGGCCGCCTGCACGCCCACGCGATCACCCAACAGGAACAACGCCACCAGCGCCGCCAATACGACTACGACAAACGCGGCAACCTCACCCGCATTCTCGACACTCGAAAAGGTCAGCACGACTACCACTACGACCCACTCGACCGCCTGACCCGCGCCAACCACTCGCACGACCTGCAGGAACGCTTCGTCCACGACCCGGCGGGCAACCTGCTGATGCAAGACCGCGTAGGGCCCAGCGTCGTCAAAGGCAACCGGCTCTTGATGCAAGGCGACCGTCATTACGACTACGACGCTTTCGGCAATCTGCTGCGCGAACGCCGGGGCCGGGCGCAGCAGTTGGTTACCGAATACCGCTACGACTGCCAGCACCGACTGATCAGCGTCACCCAGCCGGACGGCACCGAAGCCACATATCGCTACGACCCGTTTGGACGGCGTATCGCCAAAACCCTCAACGGTCAGACCACCGAGTTCTTCTGGCAAGGCGAAACATTAATCGCCGAACACAGCACTGATAACCACCAAAGCTATATCTACGAACCCAACAGCTTCCGCCCGTTAGCACTGCTGAAAGGCTACGGCCCGGAAGACGTAAAGCCCTTCCACTACCAACTCGACCACCTCGGTACCCCGCAAGAACTCACCGCATCCGATGGCGAAATAGTGTGGTCAGCGCACTACCGCGCCTACGGCCAAATCGCGAAGCTGGACGTCAACACCGTTACCAACCCGCTGCGCTTCCAGGGCCAGTACTTCGACCCGGAAAGCGGGCTGCACTACAACCGCCATCGCTACTACAATCCGGATGTTGGTCGCTATCTGACGCCTGATCCCGCGAAGCTGGCGGGCGGGTTGAACGGATACCAGTACGTGCCCAACCCGACGGGGTGGGTGGATCCGTTAGGCTTGAGTACCTGTCCGGGTGGGGATGGATGCAAGCCTGAAACCAAAGCTGAAGATCCATCAGGAATATCTAAGGTTGATGAGGGTACGCCCTCAACTCCCGCGCCAGAAAAAAAGCAGGAATATCTGTATCGAGGTGATTTGAGACATCCAGATGAAATTTTCAGAGACGGGTTTGAAAGTAGAGGAGAGAGCACAAATCTCTATTTACACTCTTTGAATAACGCCAGCCCTCCTAGCAATTTCGTGCCTACTTCCACATCAAGGAAAAGAGCACTGGTCTTTGCCTCGGGACATGGATTTGATGAGGGATTCCTTTATACCCTCAAAAAGATTCCTGGGAGGGATGTCAATAAGGAACTAGGCGACCGCTCCAAATACAAATATGAATTAGAAATCGCCATTCCCAAACGTATCGACACTAAAGATATTTTAGGTGCTTCACCGGTAAACGATGACGGCACTTACAAAGGATACACACTACTAAATCCGAACAGAGGTTACCCATGAAATCACGTGAAATCACCATAATCAGAGATAACGTTCGTGAAAGTGCAACAGTTGAATACGACGGGGGGACGCCGACCCTTACTCTATCATTAAACAACGGGGTCAGAAAATCCTACAGCGCCATAGATCTATACGAAAGCTTCGGTCTGGCAAGAATGGACTTCAAGGATATAAAGTTCTTGTGTAAGGGCGCAAAAATTAACGTACACACATCTGGAATGTCATCACACATGTCAAATGGATTGGTAGCTTACGAACTCACCATGGGCAAACCTGAAGGCGAGCTAGTTCACATTTTTTCTCCCGAAGAAAACGACTTAACCAATGACATACAAGAACAGCATGATTTTTGCGAGCGCTGGGCAACTTCATGTTAGTCGCAAAATAAAGCGGCGCTGGTCAAGGTTGCGGGGGAGTTCACACGCAGATTCGGTCTGATCAAACTCTGAAAGCTCAGGACTGTTCTATTTTTTCAATACGACATCATGGATCCCAATTAGAAATCGTCATAATGAAAACCCAAAAAATCTGCGCACTAATAGAAAATAAAAAAGTCGAAATCACCGTAAGATATGATGCAGCCAAATGCCTGATGAAATTCTCAGAATCTGAAACCCCACAGAGAATCTATGCTGGAAGAGATCTCTATGTCTGCCTTGCAAAAATCAGAGCCGATCACCCCCGCATCGCATTTCTTTGCAAGGGCGCGAGATTAAACGTGATGCCTTCAAGGATGGCATCCCAAATGAGTGCAGGGCTTGTCGCTTATCAAATGACGATGGGCAAACCCGCCCTCCCAGAGGATATAGTTCACATTTTTGATTACGAAGAGGAAAACCTCACAAATGACCCACAAGAGCAAATTACTTTTTTTAAAACCTGG
The DNA here is from genome assembly GCF_013385435.1 of Pseudomonas sp. F9001. NCBI lineage: Bacteria > Pseudomonadati > Pseudomonadota > Gammaproteobacteria > Pseudomonadales > Pseudomonadaceae > Pseudomonas > Pseudomonas sp. F9001. The sequence goes on along the minus strand of NZ_JACAPX010000034.1, from coordinate 29,695 downwards.
CTTGCATCGTTAAACGCCGAAAGATACGAAGACTTAAACTAAGCGGATAGTACAGTCCCATCTTTCAAATAACGGAAGAACAGCCAGTTGGAAAGTTCAGCCTATTCGGTAAACCCCAGCATGCTTAGCGCCTACCAAATCGCCATCGCAGGCAAGCCAGCTCCCACAGTTAAACTGTGTACATCAATGAATCTTCTGCACCCCCCAGTCACCCCACCTGCTGCAACCGCCCCGCCCGAAAATCCTTCGGCGACACTTCAAACTGCTTCTTGAACGAGCGACTAAAGTGCGCCGAATCCGTAAACCCCCACTTATACGCAATCGACGTAATCGACTCACTGCGCAAAAACGGGTTGGTCAGATCATCCGCACTGCGCTTCAACCGCGCCCGCTGGATATACCGGCACACGCTGTCATCCTGTTCCTCAAACAACCGGTACAAATGCCGCACCGAGATATTCAACCGACTCGCCAACCCCACCGGGCTAAGCCCTGGCTGGGTCAATGACTCATCAATCACCTTCTGCACATAGCTGCGCAGATTGCTGCCCTGCAACCCGCCACAATCATCGCGCTCATCGTCTTCCTGCTCAAACGCCGACCCCAGCAGCGAGACAAACGCCGACTGCAACGCCTGCCCCTCCCCGACCGCGCCTTCGCCGTTCAGTGCGTCTTTGCACAGTTGATCCATCAACACATGCAACATGCGCCCGCAGGCTTTGCTCGAGGAGATTTTGCCGAAGGTCTTGGGCTGGTTGCCGAACTGTTTGCACACCTCTGCGCGGGACAAGGACAGGGACGCGTGTTCGATCAGCCCGAACGGGGTGATGTCGATGGAGCCCACCGAGTCCATCAATAACAGTTCGCCGGGGGCAAGCTGGAAGCTCTGGCCGTTTTGGGTGATCTGGCAGTAGCCGCTGCGCTGGCTGACGAGGAAGCAGTGTTGGTCGTCATCGTGGTCGGCGCGGGCCTTGGCGCGCTTGATCAGGCCGGCGTTGGTGCGCAGGCTGGCCAGGGGCAAACCGCCGCGGGAAAAGGTGCTGATGCTGCCGATGAACAGCGAGCGGTTGAAGGCCAGTTCTGTGTCGAAGTGACCGCAAACCGCGCGCAGATCCCGGGTCCAGAGGTCCAGCCCGTCTTGCCCAATCTGTTGCATGCTCATGGTTGTTTCCACCTTGGCTTTTTGTTTTTGTCGGGCAATAGTTAACATGTTATCTATATGCGCGCAACAAGTACGTGTCTGCCAAGGTGGTTGCACTATTGATGCCAAATATTGCGGTCAGTGGGCCTGCAAGGCGCGCTGGAAACCGTTCAAGGCGTCCAGCAGCCAGGCGCGTTGCACACTGCTCAAGGCGATGTAGCGACGGAACGCCGGCATGCGGTTGACCACCTCGCTGCCGCCCATATGCTCAAGCCGCACACACCACTGGTGATCCACCAGGTCGATACGCAGGCGCTTGAAGTCCAGCGGCATCAAGGCGCGATGCAAGGCGCTGCCCTCCTGCAATTGTGTATGCAAAATGCCTGAAACCTCCTTGTCGCCCGACCGCTGTCGACAGCGGATTCCGGTGCGTCGAACGGCCCCGGTGTGGTGCAGTTCGAAGCTCGCCGTGCCCTGCTGCGAGGCAGGGATGCGCAGTACGAATTCGGTCATCACCAGGTGCATCAACAGCTGCGACTCGGTGCGTTCGACGATCTCCAGTTGCAGCCCGAGATTGTCCAGGGAAACCCGGGCCGTCGTCGGTCCACACACCTCATAACCGGCGAGGCCAAGGTTACGCCGCAGGTGTTCCAGCGTAACGCCGGGTCGATACCCGGCAGGCGCGCGCCGGGCGCTGAACAGCTCAGACAGTTTTTGCAGCATGGCTGATATACCCATTGTGCGGCTGACCCGGCTCATGGGCGAACTCCTTGGCCAACACCTCTTCCACCGAGGCGGGCTTGAATGGATTGACCTTCTGCACAACCAGCGTCCAGAACAGCGCGTACGCCGCCGTGCACCCGAGCATTACGCCAAAGGGAATGTAGATGTCGGCGGGGTTCATGCCCGGCGGGGTGATAAACCACATGCCCAGCAGGATGCCGATGCTCGACAGAATCTGCGGCAGCGGAAAGAACGGCGAACGGTAGGCGCGAGGCAGATCCGGACGGCGAATCCGCAGGATCACCACCGACAGCGTCACCAGCAGATAAGCAAAGCTCCAGGCACACACGGCCGCCAGCACCAGGTGCATGATGTTGTCGGTGTTGCCGCCCAGGTACAGCGCGTGCAGGCACGGAATCAGCATCGCCACCAGAATGCACAGCAACGGTGTCTTGAAGCGCGGGTGCAGGTACGTGAAGACCTTGGGCAACGCGCCGTCGACCGCCATGCCGTACAGGATCCGTGGCACACCGGCCATCAAGGTGTTGATGGTCGCAGCACCGGCAAACAGGAAGCCGATGCCCAGCCACATCGGGCCGATGCTGCCCATCACCTGCTCGGCGAATTTCGGGATGGCCATCGGCGTATCCAGCAGGTGCACGCCGCCCGCCGCGTCGATCAATACGTTTTCCACCTGGCGTTTCATTGCCGCGCCATAGATGAACATGCACGTGGCCACCCCCAGCAGCCCCAGCACCATCGCCTTGGGCATCACCTTGGCCGAGTTGCGCAGGTCCGGCGCCAGCGGCGTGACGAATTCGCAGCCGACGAACATGAACATCGCCATGCCCACCAGCGACAGAATGGTAATCAGGTCGGTACCGACCAGGGATTCACCGAACCAGCCGTCCAGCTGCACCGCCGGGGCTGCGATCAGGCCCAGCACGCCAAACACCATCAAGGTGGTCCACATGCCGAACGTGAGGATGATCTCGGCCCGGCCAAACGCGCTGACGCCAAACGCATTGAGCACCCCGAACACAATCACGAAGCCCACTCCCAGCAACCACGAACCGCCGGCGGATTCCGCCAGGGTGTTGAGGTGCTCGAAGTTCACCAGCGCCATCACGCCAGAGAGGATGGTTTCGGCGGTACCGGCAAACACATGCACGATCAGGTACGCCGACAAGGTGCCGGTGATCGCAAAGAACCGGCCCATGCCGCAATTGATGTAGTCGTAGACCGAGCCGGTGGTGGGCAGGATCGAGGCGGCTTCGGCGAAGGTGGTCGCCTGGGCCAGCATCATCACCACCGCGATCAACATCGCCACCGCAAAGGCGCTGCCGCCGATGCCAAACCCCATGGTCGCAGTGAGGATCACCGGGCTGGCCATGATCAAGCCAATGGTGCTCGCCAGCGCGGTTGGAAAGCCCACCGTGCCGCGTTTCAAATGTTCGGTGAGCCGGTCGTTGATCGACATGGTGCAGATCCTCAAGAAGCGGATTTTTAGAAGTATTGGCACTCTGCGCCCGCCCTGGCTGATCGTCTTGCTCCTGGCTGCCGCCGGTTTTGTTGCTGCCTGCCACTGCTGCGCCACTGGCGGCCTGGGACAATTTCCTGGCACGCAGGGGAAAGACTTGGCCCGGTGGCGCTCGCCCTAATGCTCCCTCAATTCACCTTGTTGGGGACTATAACAATGCAGCACACACAACAAACCCGTCACCTGTACAGGGCCATCAGCCTGGGCATCGCGCTGATGATCATCGACTCATCGGCCCAGGCGTTCGAGCTGTATGCCGATGACGACACTCAGGTCACCGGCAACTTCCTGGCGGTGTACGGGATGTTCAACAGCCGCAAGAACTACGACGGCACCACCGGCGGTTCCACCTGGCGTGAAGGTTTTATCAAGTATGGCTTGAGCGTCGACCAGCGCTTCGGCGCCCTGGGCAGCGTGTATGGCACGGCCAACCTGGTCAGCTCGGGCACCTGGGGTGATGGCGATGCATCGGGCGTGACCACCGGCAGCGAGCGCACCACCAAGTTCGACGAAGCCTTCGCCGGCTGGCGCTCGGGGGAACTGTTTCCGGCACTGGGCAAGGATGGTGTGGACCTGTCGTTCGGCCGCCAGGTCATCATGCTCGGCGACGGTTTCATCATCAACGATGACGGCCCGAACTTCGGCAAGGGCGTGGATGACGGCAAGTTCAACCGGGGCGGCGCCTACTACATCGCCGCCCGGCATGCCTTCGATCAAACCGCAGTGCTACGCCTGGGTGGCAAGGACGGCGTGCATGGCAGCGTAATGTGGATCAAGTCCGACAACCGCGCGCAGGCCAACACTGAAATGGCTGCCGGCACCCTGGACTACACCGCCGCGCCCGGCACCCTGGGGTTGACCTATATCCACGGCATCAGCGTCGACGACCGTTATGCCAATGACCTGCAAAAACAGCGCGTCGGGATGAACATCTACAGCCTGCGGGGCGCCGGTAATGCCGGGATCGAGAACGCGCACTTTTCCTTTGAATACGCCTGGCAGGACAAGGACGCCGGCCCGGAAAAGGCCTGGTACACCGAAGGCGGTTATACCTTCGCCGCGCTGCCGTGGTCGCCGGACCTGACCTACCGCTACAGCCGCTATTCGAAAAACTGGGATGCGATGTTTTCGGGCTTCAACCGTGGCTACGGCACCTGGGTGCAGGGCGAGGTGGCCGGCAATTATTCGGGGCCGTTCAATACCAATACTGAGGTGCAGCATGTGGCGTTGAAGGTCAAGCCGCTGGACAGCGTCACCCTGGGCGCGCTGTTCTTCGACTACAAGACGTTGAGCAAGGGCGGCATGCTCAACCTCGATGGGCGCGAACTGGACCTGTACGCGGAGTGGGCGGTGAACGAACACCTGATCGTCACGCCGCTGCTGGGTTTGTACAAGCCCAACAAGGATGAGAGCAACGGCGGCAACCAGGTGGGTGGCAATGGCACCAATCTCTATAGCCAAGTCACCGTGGCCGTGCCGTTCTAACACAGGTGCAATGAGCTACCGAGATCACATGTGGGAGCGGGCTTGCTCGCGAAAGCGGTGTGTCAGTCGCCAGATGTATTGGCTGACACTCCGCATTCGCGAGCAAGCCCGCTCCCACATTGAACCTGCTTCAGCCTTCGATAGAGGTGTTCGCCCTACGGTTGCCGCTCCTCGATCCGCGCATACGCCCCCTGGTGATAGAGCAACGGCGCACGACCAAAATCATCGAAAGCCACCACCTTGCCAATCATGATCCAGTGATCGCCACCATCCACCTGCTGGTACTTCTCGCAGTGAAACCGCGCCGAGCAATCAGCGAAGACCGGCGAACCGCCCTCCCCGGGCTCGAATTCGATTTCGGCAAAGCGATCGTCCCTGGGCCGGGCGAAGTTGTTCGACAGGTGGATCTGGTCGGCCGCCAGCACGTTGACCGCAAAATGGCTGGCCTGCTCGAACACCTCGTGGCTGTTGGAGCGTTTGTCGATGCTCCACAGCACCAGCGGCGGGTCCAGGGACACCGAGTTGAAGCTGTTGGCGGTGACACCCACTTTGCGCCCGCTGGCATCAGCGGCAGTGACCACCGTGACACCGGTGGCAAAGTTGCCCAGGGCCCGGCGAAAGGCCCGTGGGTCGAAACTGTTATCAGACATGCAAGACTCCCGGACTGCATCAACGCGCAGTCCTGATGGTTGTGATGGCCGGGGCGGCGTCAAATCATGCTCGGATCAGGCTCGAGCCCCATCAGCTCACGCCCCAGGATCTGCGCGCACACGTCGTAATCGGTGTACGCATGGGCGCCGGTCATATGGGAATCGCGGAACAGACGCTGCATCTCGTTGTGCTCGAACCACGCATTGCCACCGGCGGCCTCGAACAAGCGGTCCACCGCCTGGATGCACATCTTGGTGGCGTACGCCTGGTTGGTACGCCAGAACGCCAGGGTCTCGCGGCTCGGGTAACGGTGCTGTTCGCTGTGTTCGGCGTGTTCCTGCCAGGTCTTTTCCAGGAACGCCCGGGCGGCGGCCACCTGGTGGGTCGACTCGGCCAGGCGCATCAACGCCGGAGTCGCCGCCCCCACTGCCGCGCCGGTGTAGGCACGTACGCGGGTCCTGGTTTTTTCGCGGAATACTTCGAGCATGCGCTCGGCCACGCCCAGGCTCACGGTGGAGAAACCGCTGGCGAAATACGGCCGGTACGGCGAGTAGAAAATCTTGCTGTCGGGGTACAGACCGAAGCCGGCGGACTTGCCTTCCATCATGTCCTTGGCTTTCTGGATGCGGTGTTCTGGCACCCGCACGTTGTCGATGATCAGGGTCTTGGTGCCGCTGCCTTTCATGCCGGCAGCGAACCAGTCATCGCGAATCTGATAGTCGCTGCGCGGCAGTACCGCGAAGCAATAGTCCTGGGTGCCCTCGGCGTTTTTACGGCGGAAGCCGACAATCGCCCACTCGGCATGATCGCAACCGCTGCTCCAGCCCATTTCACCGCTGAACAGCACACCGCCCTCAACTTCTTCAGTGCGGCCAAACGGCGCGATGCTGCTGCTGGCGGTGGCATTCGGGTTATCGCCCCAGACTTCCTGCTGCAACTTGGCGGGAAACAACGCCAGTTGATGGCTGTGGGTGCACAACAGGCTCATGGCCCAGGCGGTGCTGGCACAGGCGCCGGCCAGCAACGCGATGCAGTCGGCAAACTGCGGCAGGGAGATCTCCATGCCGCCGAAGGGTCTGGGTTGAAAGGCACGGTGCATGCCGATGCTCTTGAGCAGCGCAATGTTCTCGTCGGGAACCTTGCGGTCCTGCTCGGCCTGGAAGGCGTTGGCAGCGATGGTCGGCAGAATCGCCTTGAGATCTTCGAGGAGCGGGTTTGGCTTTTTCATGGACGGCCCTGCTTATTATTGGATGTCCGGCTGGCGTTCAAACTCAACGAACGGCGCTGGATGTGGGGCCAGTATGGGGCGGGCGCCCCCCCCGGAAAATGCACCTTCCACAGCCAAGATTGCACTTTCCACAGGCCTGGCAGCCACAGACATATCGCCCGGCAGGCACAGACAAGCCTGGCCCGGCGGCGCTGGTTACCCTCGGGCTTTTGCGAGCAGGAAAATCCCATGAGCGATATTGCGCTGCTGCCTGAAGTCCAGGCCTTCCTCCGTCGAAGCCATGCCTTGTTTATCGACGGCGGGTACGTCCAAAGCCATTCCGGCCAGGCTCTGGAAGTGATCAACCCGGCCACCGGCGAGGTGATCGCCCAGGTTGCCGATGCGGACCTGGCCGATATCGACACAGCGGTGGAATCGTCCCGGCGTGGCTTCCGGCAATGGTCCCAGGTCGCCCCTGCCATTCGCGGCAATGTGCTGCTGAAACTCGCCGACCTGCTGGAGCAACACCGCGAAGCACTGGCGCAGATCGAAACCTGCCAGTCGGGCAAGATCATCCAGATTTCCCGGGCCTTCGAGGTCGATCAGGCGGCGCACTTCCTGCGTTACTACGCCGGCTGGGCCACCAAGATCAGCGGCCAGACCCTTACCCCGTCGCTGCCCTCCTTCGCCGGCGAACGCTACACCGCGTTTACCCTGCGCGAACCGGTGGGCGTGGTGGTGGGCATCGTGCCGTGGAATTTCTCGACCATGATCGCCATCTGGAAACTCGCCTCGGCACTGGTGACCGGCTGCAGCATCATCATCAAGCCCAGCGAGTTCACCCCGCTGACCATCCTGCGCATCGCCGAACTGGCCATCGACGCCGGCCTGCCGGCGGGCGTGCTGAACGTGTTGACCGGTGGCGGCCATGTGGGCAAAGGCCTGGTGGAGCACCCGGGCACCGACAAGGTCTCGTTTACCGGCTCGGTGCCCACCGGCATCGCCGTGGGCCGCAGTGCCATGGGCGCCGGGTTGACCCGGGCGACCCTGGAACTGGGCGGCAAAAACTCCGCCGGGTTCCTGCGGGATGTGGAACTCGACAAGGCGGTCAACGGCATCATCGAAGCCGGCTTCCTGCACTCCGGGCAAATCTGCGCGGCCGCCGAACGCTTCTTCGCCCACCGCTCGCAGATCGAGCCGATCATGGACAAACTGGCGCAACGCCTGGGCCGGTTGAACATCGGCTCGCCGCTGGACGAGCGCACCGAATTCGGCCCGGTGACCAACCGCCAGCACCAACAGAAACTCGAATGGTTTTTCGCCAAGGCCCGGGCCGAGAACAATACGATTGTCCACGGCGGCAAGCTTATCGACGGACCGGGGTGCTATGTGGAGCCCACCGTGATTCTCGCCAACACGATCCACGACACCCTGCTCAACGAAGAGACCTTCGGCCCGATCGCCACGTTTTTCCCCTACGACACCGAGGATGAGCTGCTGGAACTGATGAACAACACGCCTTACGGCCTGAGCGCCAGTCTCTGGACCAATGATCTGAGCAAGGCCCTGCGCATGGTGCCGGCGATCAACGCGGGGACGGTGTGGGTGAACATGCACACGATGCTCGACCCGGCGGTGCCGTTTGGCGGCAACAAGTCTTCGGGGGTGGGACGGGAGTTTGGCGGGGCGTTCATCGAGGATTACACCGAGCTCAAGTCGGTGATGATTCGCTACTGATAAACCGGGCGACCGATCGTTCCCACGCTCCGCGTGGGAATGCATACCGTGACGCTCCGCGTCACCACTGCGCAAGGCTTCCATTGTGCATTGCCAGCGGGACGCGGAGCGTCCGAGGCGGCATTCCCACGCAGAGCGTGGGAACGATCAGCGTGGGAGTGATCGCGAGCCTGCTGACAAACCCGCTCTCCTGACCAACCGCTCCCACACTGGATTTATGTTGCCAGTTGGATTTCGGATGTGATCAGGCCACCGGACACTCCCGGTTCAGCGCCTCATCCACCAACAACTGCGCCATCTCCACCAATTGCACCACTGCCAACACTTGCTTGCGGCTGGCCCCATCAAGATGCTCGGCACAGTCATAGGCGCTGACAGCCGCCGATTCAAGAATCTCGCTGGCATTACACAAGGCGACTTCGGTGCTGAGGCCGGCACGTACGGAGAATAGTTTGTTGGAGGACGGAGGCGAAGCGGCAGGTTCTGAATTGAGGTCGTAGTGCTTGAATGCGCGCTGGGCAGCATCGTGGAATTTCTGGTCGTTCAAGTAATGCGGCGGGTTGGGCGAGACCTTTTTCATGGTGAAGCTCCTCTATGAGTAAGCACCTCCACGCTCGCTACCACACGATTAAGGAGGCGACTGTACACGGGGTGGTAGACCGGTCATAGAAACCCGGCAGGCCGAAGCCTCCCATGCACAGCCGCCACAAAGCAGCCCGCACAAAAAAACGCCCTTGAGCGTTTTGGGATCTATGAAATAGCCGGGCTACCACACCCGTTCGCTGAATTGGCAGCGACCCGCGAAGGTTAGCGGCGAGAAGGTCTGGAAGCAACCTGAAATCTATGTGGGAACGGTCTGCGTAGGAACGGGCGATACCGCTGCCGGCGTATGCCCATTGTTGATCGTTCCCACGCTCTGCGTGGGAATGCATACCGTGACGCTCCGCGTCACCATTGCGCGAGGGGCAATGCGGCGGTGCCAGCGGGACGCGGAGCGTCCGAGGCGGCATTCCCACGCAGAGCGTGGGAACGATCATCTGCACCTGGTCCCCTGAGGCTGCATATACCCGCCATAAATGGGCAGGCCGGTAGCCGGTAACATCCTGGTAATGCGCTAAATACCTGTACAATTTTATTATTTTGTACAAGTATCAGCAGTATCAAGCCCTCTCGGGGAGAACCGCAATGACCCGTCTATTGGTTTCGCTGGCCCTGGTGTTGGGCCTGAGCAGTTGTGGCAGCGTGGATGTAAAACACTATGCCGACCAGCAACCGCAACTGGACCTGGTGAGCTTCTTCAGCAAGCCCGTCAAGGCCTGGGGCATCTTCGAGAAACGCTCGGGTGAAGTGGCCAAGCGTTTCGAGGTGAATATCGCCAGCCGCCGCGAGGGTGAAAACCTGATTCTCGATGAGCGCTTTCTATACAGCGATGGTACTCGCCAGCAACGTGTCTGGACCCTCACCCCGGACGGCCCCACCCACTGGCGCGGACGGGCCGGTGATGTGGTGGGCGAGGCCAGGGGCGAAGTGGCGGGCAACGCACTGCGCTGGCGCTACGTCCTGAACCTGCCGGTTGATGGATCCGTCTACGAAGTGAGCCTCGACGATTGGATGTACCTGATGGACGAAGACACGTTGATCAACCGCTCCAGCATGTCCAAGTTGGGTGTGGAAGTCGGCCAGGTGACGTTGTTCTTCCGTCGCCAGTCTTCACAACCCTGACCGCTAAGGAGTGAACCATGAACCTGCAAGCCCTGACCAGACTGGCCACCCAAGGCGCTGTACGCGAAATGGAACTGCTGTCGCTGGAAGGTGGTTTCTATCTGGCGCGCGTAACGCTGGACCACGGCCAGTTCACGCTGCTGGACGAGTCGGCGAAGCCCCTGCACTTTCGCTCCGTCAATCACCTGCGTGACGTGTTGCAGGCAGTCCCTGCGTTTCCCTGCACCCTGGTGCATCAGTGCGTGCATGACGAAATGTGCGGCCGGCGAGAAGGCGCTATCGAGCCACTGCGAACGCCATTTTCCCTGGAAGCGCCGTGGTGACCAAGGCAGTTCGAAACCTGTGCCTGGTGCTGGGCGACCAGTTGTCGTTTGACCTGGCCTCACTGGGCGGGCTGGACAGCCAGCACGATGCCGTCTTGATGGTCGAGGTCATGGAGGAAGCCAGCCATGTGCCCCACCATCCGCAAAAAATCGTCCTGGTCTTCAGCGCCATGCGCCATTTTGCCCAGGCGTTGCAGCAGCGTGGCGTGCGGGTGCAGTACGTGCCCCTGGACGATCCGCAAAACACCGGCTCGGTGCCCGGCGAGTTAAGGCGCTGGCAATCGCTGATGCAACCCCGGGAAATACACCTGACCGAATGCGGTGACTGGCGCCTTGAGCAATCCCTGAAGGACTGCGGTTTGCCGATCCAGTGGCATGCCGACCACCGATTCCTGTGCAGCCGTGACGCGTTCGCCGCTTGGGCCAGCGGTAAAAAACAGCTGCGCATGGAGTACTTCTACCGGGAGATGCGCCGCAAGAGTGGGCTCTTGCTCAACGGTGACGGTACGCCGGTGGGCGGCGCCTGGAACTTTGATGCGGACAACCGCAAGGCATTGCCCAAGGGCACCAGGGCGCCCTACCCGGCGCGCTTCAGCTCGGACTCGATCACCCAGGACGTGCTGGCGCTGGTAGGTAAACACTTCAGCAGCCACTACGGTTCCCTCGACACCTTCGATTACCCCGTGACCCACGCCGACGCGCAGGCCCTCTGGGACTACTTTCTGGATTATGGCCTGGCTGGATTCGGTGATTACCAGGACGCCATGGCCAGCGACGAGCCGTTCCTGTTTCACGCCCGTATCAGCGCAGCCCTGAACATCGGCCTGCTGGACCTGCGCCAGCTGTGCAGCGATGTGGAGGCGGCCTATTGGTCGGGCAGCATCGGGCTGAACGCTGCCGAAGGGTTTATCCGCCAACTGATTGGCTGGCGTGAATATGTACGCGGCGTGTACTGGCTGAAGATGCCCGACTATGCCGCAGGCAATGCATTCGGCAACAGCCGCCCGCTGCCGGAGTTCTACTGGACGGGCGAGACGCAAATGAACTGCATGCGCCAGGCGATCGGCCAGAGCCTGAAACATGCCTATGCCCATCACATCCAGCGGCTGATGGTCACCGGCAATTTCGCCCTGCTGGCCGGCATCGTGCCCAGCCAGATATGCGAGTGGTACCTGGCGATCTACATGGACGCTTTCGACTGGGTCGAGCTGCCCAACACCCTGGGCATGGTCATGCATGCGGATGGCGGTTACCTGGGTTCCAAACCTTATTGCGCGAGCGGCCAATACATAAAGCGCATGTCGGACTACTGCCGCGACTGTGCGTACAAAGTCACGGAAAGTACCGCTGACAATGCCTGCCCGTTCAATGCGCTTTACTGGCACTTCCTGATGCGCCACGGCGACCTGCTGCGGGGCAATCAGCGCATGGCCATGCTTTACAAGAACCTCGACCGGATGCCTGAATCCAAGCAGGACGCGCTGTGGGAACGGGGCCAGAGGCTGCTGGCGAAGCTGGATGCGGGCGAGTCACTTTGAGCGGGCGACTTGGTGTTTGCCGGCACGCTGACCGAGCAGCATCAATCCACCTCCCGTCAGCAGCAAGCCCGCCGCGATAACGATATAGCCGCCGTACACATCCACACCTTGCACGAGGTTGAGCGTCTGGGAACACACCAGGGTGCCGGTCAGCGAGGCAATGGCCAGCACCGGCGTCACGGTCGCGGAGACTCGGCCCATATAGCCTGCCGGCACGGCCTCTTGCAGCATAGGCCCCTGCACCATGGCAAACACCGAAAAGCACAGCCCGCAGCAGAACATCAGCCCCCAGGCCAGGTAAAACGGCGGATGCAACGCATAGCCCAGGTAGCTCAGCCCCAGGCACAACAGCGCCACGGTGAACGCGCGTCGAATGCTCAAGACCTTCAACAGCGGCCGAACGAGAAAGGCCGCCACCAGCCCGCCGACGGGGAATGCGGCGAGTACCAGGCCATATTCACGCGGGCTCAGGCCCAACGTTTTGAAGGCATACAACGACAGGACGACGTTGTTGATACCGAGGGAAAAGCCATATAACGCCACGCCGGTCAGCAGGGTTCGAATCGACGGGTGGCCCCAGGAAAACCGCAGGCCGGCCAAGAGTCCACGCCAGAATGAGGCGCGCTCTGCGGGCAATGCAGCCCCCAAATCTCGGGTGGCCAGGATACATAGCGCTGAACAGCTGAACGCCAGCACATTGATCAGCAACGCCCAGATCGGCCCCACCCACACAAACAGCGCCGGGCCCACGGAGGCGGAAAGCACCGAAATGCCCGTGAGGGAAAACATCGTCTTGGCCGACGCTTCCACCCGCCGCTCAGCGGGAATGATCACTTGCATGACCGCCTGCCGGGACGGGTTGAAGAACTGCGCGGCGCTGCTGTTCATCACCAGCAACAGCAGCACGCCGGCGAACACTTGCATCTGATCGAGGCCGGACAGCGAATAGATCAGGATAAAGATCAGGAAGTTGATCACCCGGATAGCGTCTGCGCTGATCATCACGTAGAGCGGGGTCAGGCGGTCGACCCAGGCACCCGCCAATGGCGCCACCAGCACCCGCGGGATCGCCGAGGCCGCCACCGCCAGGCCCACGGCACTGGGTAGAAAGGCGCTGTCACGGAACAGATCGGTCACCAGCCAGACGATGATCGTGCTCTCCAGCACATACTCGCCGAAGGACGAGAGCGCCTGGCCCAGCCATAAAAGTGAAAAATTGCGGCTGATGAAAAAACCGGCAAACCGGCTTTGCCCTTGATTCGTCCTGAACACCATCCCTTCCCTGTGCGAAACGCTGTGAAATTTTCCGGCCGCTGCGAATTGTTGTGAAGCCGGTGATAAATGGCCAATTGCCCATGCTAACGTCGGCTTCGATGTCATCCAATTCATTGAGGGAGCAGCGCCGATGTCTACTACCGTAACACCCGCCGGTGGCGGACCGACCACTCAAAAAGCCTCGACGTCGGTATTCGACGACAAGTTGAATATTTCCAAGTCGAGCAAGGTGATCGCCGATTACATGCGCCAGTCGGGCAAGTCGGCCATCACCAAGCAAGAGCTTTCGCAACTGGCCAGCAATGCCTCGGGCAAGGTGCCGGCCGATGTGAGCGCTGCGGCCCAGTACATGGAACGCCACCCCGACGTGTTCACCGCCATCGAAACCCATGATGTGGCCGGTGCCGATAATTTTTCCGGGGTGTGGAACTTCGACTGGGCAGCCAACGGTGGGCTCAACGGCACGGCGACCGATGCCATCGCCAAGATGCAGGACACCTTTGACTTTGCAATCGCCAAGTCGGCGCAGATCACCGAGATCAGCACCGGTAAAAAGGCCGAGCTGGATTCGACCAAGCAGCGGCCGCAGAACTAGGTTCCTCGAAATGATCGTTCCCACGCTCCGCGTGGGAATGCATACCGTGAAGCTCTGCGTCACCATCACCTCTCGCATCGACGGCCGGACGCAGAGCGTCCAAGGCGGCATTCCCACGCGGAGCGTGGGAACGATCTGTCACGGTCAGAAGTGAAACGCCACCCCCGTGGTCACGTTGAACGCATCCCCCACATAGAAGTTGGCCGAGTCCTGGCCCTTGGCGTCGTACGCGGTGTTGGTGGCCGTGGCATAGCGCTTGTTGGTCAGGTTGCGTGCATCGACAAACACTTCCCACTTCTTGCTCGGGGCCTCGTAGCCCACCTTGGCCCCCCACAACGTATACGACGGCGCACTCAGGGAGTTGGCAAAGTCGACGTAATAACTGGACGCCGCCCGGGCGTTGAGCTGCGCATAGAAACCACTGCCTTGGCGATATTCCAGCTCCGCCTGGTAGACCTGGCGCGGCAGGCCCGGCAGCTGGTTGTCGCCGAACACCGCATCGTTGCGGTAGTGGAAGTCGTTGAAGGTATAGGCCTGGCGCAGGGTCACGGTGTCGCCATTGCCGCCGTCCCACAGTTGCGCATTCAAGCCGGCTTCGATGCCCTGGTGAATGGTCGCGCTGCCGTTGGAGGTAGCCACCAGTTGGTCCTGGGTGGCCGTCGCCTGGCGTACCACTACCGACAGCAGTTCTTTCTGCACCCACGAGCGGTAGACCGTCAGGCTGCCGTCAAAAATACCGTGGCCGCCGCGGATACCGAACTCCACGGTGTTGGCTTTTTGCGGCCGCACATCACGGATGTACGGCGTGCCGGTGCTGCCCAGCTGCCAGGTGACCGGTGGATCCACCGAGCGGCTGACGTTGCCGAACACTTCGAATTCCGGAGTCAACTGATAGCGCAGGCCAATGCGCGGGGCGACGTCGGTCTCGTCGTATTCAACGCCACTGGGGAAAGCGCTGGTGTTGGTGGCGGTGCTGTATTCGATCTGCGCCTTGCGCTTGATATCAATCAATGACAACCCGGTGGACAGCCACGTGCGGTCATTCAGTTGCAGTTCGTTGCCGAGGGAAAACACCGTGTCCCGCGAGCCGGTGTAGTTGGTCTTCTGCTGGGTGATGCCGGTGGCCTTGCTGTGGGATTTCACATCGGCCAGGTACGCCAGCGTATTGCTGAAGGTCACGCTGCTGTCGCTGCGCAGGCCGAAGAAGGTGTCGGCGGTGCGCAGGTAGCGCAAGGTCAGGTTGACGTCCTGGGAGCGCCATTCCTGTGGTGTTGGCGAATAGCGCCAGCCGTTGTCCAGCGGGTAATCGTTGTAGCCCAGGCCGACTTCGAGCTTGGCATTGTCGTCGAAGGTGTAGGTGGTGGTGCTGCCCAGCAGGGTCGAGCCGTCCTTCTTGCGCCCGATGGGCACGAGGTTGCTCGTGGGGTCGTGCTTGAGCTGGTATTTGGTCAGGGTGTTGCCCTGGCTGAGGGTTTCTTCCTTGTAGCGAATGTAGAAGCGCGTCTCCAGTTGCGGGCTGAACACGTGGCCGAAGTTGGCAACGATCCCCTGCCCCTTGTTCGGTGTGTTGTCCTGGTAACCGTCACGCTCGTTGTGCTGGATGCTGACGTAATAGTCATTGTCGCCGTCCACGCCGCCGGTGCTCAGCTGCTCCTTGCGATAGCCGAAGCTGCCGGCTTCGAAACGCGCGTAGTTGCCCGGATCGGTGCGGCCGGTCTTGCTCACGAAGTTGATCGCGCCGCCCAGGGACAAGGCCGAATAACGGAAGGCGTTGGCGCCGTAGAGCACCTCGGTGTGGTCCACGGAAGCCATGTCCAGCATGTCTTCCTGGGTGCCGCCCGGGCCGGTCAACGGTAGGCCGTCATAGAGGAATTTGATCCCCAGCACATAGCCTTGATAGAAGGTGTTGAGGCCCGAGCCGCGGATCGAAATCTTGTTCGCGCCCGAGCCGCTGGTGGCCTGGGCGAATACGCCCGGCTGCAACGCCAGCACGTCCTCGGCGTTCGCCGCGCGGCCCTGTTCGATCTTGCGGTTGTCGATCACTGCGGTTTTGCCGGGCACCTTGGACAGTTGCTTCTCGGCCTTTTGCGCTTCGGTGGCTTCGGCACCGGTGACCACTACCGTGGCCAGGGTCGGGTCCGCCTGGGCGGCAAAGGCCGCGCCGTGTATCAACATCAACAGCACGCCAAGGCTGGACGCGGTGGCCAGTGACTCAAAACGACGAGCGCGAGGTTCAAACAGTTGCCGCATGAATTAAATACTCCTGGGGTCTCGAATTAGTTGGAGCATCTATTCGTATAGTCGCGCTCTATTTTCAACTTTGCAGGGTTCATGCCACGTCCAAGCCTCAATAAACACTGGCCGGCCACCCTTATTAATCGCCACAAGTGCAACACTTTGCTGGTGAAATGTTCGATTCCGGACAATACAAAAATCACCCACAAACACTTATATGTTCAAGCAATAAAAGCATAACGAAAGCCCCGCCCTGCGGGCACAGGACGCAACTGTGCAAATCCCAACAGCCCTCCAACAAAAGTTGCGTATTCGACACTGTCCGCGCCTGCATCCCCGTAAGAAGTCGCAAGTTATCGGCTTATTGTTACTTGGTATGGGTCTTGCTCTATCCATTGCCTGTTGAAACAAATCAGCTCGAGCATTCTCGACTTAAGCAACGAGGTATTCACGCGTGACGGTCAACTTACTCTGCACCCGCAGGACGCCACTGGAGATTGCCCGTGACCTGGCGACCGAGTTCGCGCGCACCGCCGTCGACCGCGACGCCAGCGGCGGTACGCCCAAGGCCGAACGCGACAAACTGCGCAGCAGCGGCCTGTTGTCCCTGAGCATCCCCGGGCAATTCGGCGGGCTTGACGCCAACTGGTCGGAAACCTTCGAGGTGGTGCGCGAATTCGCCCGGGTCGACAGCTCCATCGCCCACGTATTCGGCTTTCATCACCTGATGCTCGCCACCGTCCGGTTATTCGCCACGCCCGCACAATGGCAAACCTGGTTCAGCCTGACGGCCAGCAACAACTGGTTCTGGGGCAACACCCTGAACCCCCTGGACACCCGCACGGTGGTCAAGCGCCACACGGGCTGGCGGGAATTCTCGGGACAGAAGAACTTCTGCTCCGGGGCTAACGACTCGGAAATGCTGATCGCCTCGGCCATCGATGAAAGCGCCGGCGGCAAGTTGCTGATCGCGGCGATTCCCAGCGCCCGCAGCGGGATCATCCTGCACAACGACTGGAACAACATGGGCCAGCGCCAGACCGACAGCGGCAGCGTGACCTTCAAGCGCGTGCGCGTGGAAGAGTCCGACCTGTTACTGGACCCGGGCCCCCTGAGTACTCCGTTCGCCTGCCTGCGCCCGCTGATTGCGCAACTGCACTTCGCGAATATCTTCCTCGGCATCGCCGAGGGCGCATTCGAAGAGGCGCGCCAATACACCCTGGAAGAAGCCCGCCCGTGGTTCCGCTCCAGCGCCAGCCACAGCACCCAGGACCCTTACATCCTCAGCCACTACGGCGATTTCTGGGTGGCGCTGCAAAGCACCCGCCTGCTGGTGGAGCGCGCAGGCCAGGTGCTGGACGCGGCATGGGCCAAGGGCTCGGCCCTGACCAGCGAGGAACGCGGCGAAACGGCGATTGCCATCGCCACCGCCAAAGTCGCCGCCAGCCGCAATGGCCTGGAGTTGTGTAGCAAGGTCTTCGAGGTCACCGGCGCACGGGCGACCAACGCCTCGGTGGCCCTCGACAGGCACTGGCGCAACTTGCGCACCCAGAGCCTGCATGACCCGCTGGACTACAAACTTCATGAACTGGGCGAGTGGGCACTGAACGGTACCGCGCCCATCCCGACGTTTTATTCCTGATCTTTTATTCAAAGGGATAACCATGCAACTGCTGACCCTACCGCCCTCGCCCGCCCTTGCCACCTCCATCCGCGCCACCGCGCAGGTGTTTGAAGACCCCAGGTCCAAGGCCTTGCTCAAGCATGTGCAACAAGTCGCGCCGAGCGAAGCCAGCGTGCTGATCATCGGTGAAACCGGCACCGGCAAAGAGTTGGTCGCACGGCATATCCACAACCTCAGTGGCCGCAAGGAGCAGCCATTCGTGGCGGTGAATTGCGGTGCGTTCTCCGAATCACTGGTGGAAGCCGAGCTGTTCGGCCACGAGAAAGGCGCGTTCACCGGTGCCCTCGGTGCCAAGGCCGGCTGGTTTGAAGAAGCCAACGGCGGCACGCTGTTCCTCGATGAAATCGGCGACCTGCCCATGTCGATCCAGGTCAAGCTGCTGCGGGTATTGCAGGAGCGTGAAGTAGTGCGCCTGGGTTCGCGCAAAAGCATTCCGATCAATGTGCGGGTGCTGGCGGCGACCAACGTGCAGCTGGAAAAAGCCATCAACGCCGGGCATTTCCGCGAGGACCTGTTCTACCGCCTGAACGTGGTCAACTTGGAACTCAGCCCGCTGCGGGATCGCCCCGGCGATATCCTGCCGCTGGTGCAGTACTTCATCGACACCTACACCCGCCGCCTCGGCTATGGCGAGATCATCTTGAGCAAGGAAGCCGAGCAACGCCTGGCCACCTACAGTTGGCCGGGGAATATCCGCGAGCTGGAAAACGTCATCCACCACACCCTGCTGATCTGCCGCGACGGCGTGATCCAGGCCGATGACCTGCGCATGTCCAACCTGCGTATCGAACGCCAGGAAGACAGCACCACCGCCCATGACCTGCTCGACCAGGCCTTCCAGCGGCTGTTCGAGGAGCAGATAGAAAACCTCCACGAACAGGTGGAACGCAGCCTGCTCACCGCCGCCTACCGGCTGTGCCAGCACAACCAGGTGCACACCGCCGAGTTGCTGGGGCTGAGCCGCAACGTGACCCGCACCTTGCTGATCAACCTCGGTGAGCTGAAGGTCAACAAGCGCCGCCCGCTGGCCGGTGCCAAGGATGACAGGGTGCTGCACCTCTCGATCTGAACCTGACTGCGCGGCGTACCCGGTACGCCGCTTGGTCACACCACCGCTTCATCCAGCGCATCGCTGAACTGGCGACTCCACAACCGCGCATATTGCCCGCCCTGGCGCAGCAACTGTTCGTGGCTGCCGTCCTCGATCACCCGGCCATTGTCGAACACCAGGATCCGGTCCAGGTGGGCCACGGTGGACAGCCGATGCGCGACCACCAGCACGGTCTTGTCTTCCATGATTTCGTCGAGCTTGTCCTGGATAAAGCGCTCGGTGATCGAGTCCAGGCTGGAAGTGGCTTCGTCCATCACCAGGATCGGCGCGTTTTTCAGCAACACCCGGGCAATCGCAATGCGCTGGCGCTGGCCGCCGGACAATTTGACCCCACGCTCGCCCACCAGCGATTCGTAGCCGTGTTCCATGCTGTCGATAAATTCACTGGCGCCGGCGCGGTGGATCGCCTCGGCGACCTCGTCCATCGAGGCATCCAGGCGGCCGTAATGGATATTTTCGCGAATGCTGCGGTGGAACAGGCCCGGCTCCTGGGGAATCAGGCCGATCTGCTGGTGCAGCGAATGCTGGGTCACCTCGCGCACGTCCTTGCCGTCCACCAGCACCTGGCCTTGCTGCACGTCGTAGAGACGCAGGAGCAAGCTCAGCAGGGTCGACTTGCCGGAGCCCGAAGCACCCACCAGGCCGACTTTCTGGCCGGCGGGGATGACGATATTCAGGTGTTCGAAAATCGAACGGTCACCGCCATAGCTGAAGCCGACATCGCGAAACTCGATATCGCCGCGCTTGACCATCAGCGCCTTGGCGCCGGGTTGGTCGATGACTTCATGGGGGCGGATCAGGGTGCGCACACCGTTGGCGATATTGCCGGTGGCTTCGAAGAATTCGAGAAAGCGTCGCGACAGGTTTTCCACATCGCTGATGATCAACAACGAAAGGCTGGTGGACATGACAAACGCAGCAATGTCGATACGGTGGCTGCGCCACAGGTAGAGCGCCAGCAATAACAAGCCGAGCTTAAGCACTACGCCACAGGAAGCCTGGAACCAGCGAATTTTCTCCATATACCCCAGGGATCGGTAGGCAGCCGCCACCTCCTTGTCGAGGAAAGTGCCGAGGTAACTGTGCTCGAACGCATGGCGCGCAAACAGGCGGATATTGGCCAGGTTGGAGACCGCATCCACCACTTTGCCGGTGCTGGTGCTGCGCGCTGCCGAATACTGTTGCGCCAGAGGATGACTGCGGCGTGCGAGGACGTAGCAGATAGCGATAAACGCCACCGACCAACCCGCCATGAACAACGCCAACAACGGCGATGCGGTCCATAGCAAGGCCGTGGCCAGGCTCAGCGTCACCAGCAGCGGGATCAGGTCGAACAACAAGATGCTCAGGGTCTGATTCACGCCCAGGGTAATTTCCGCCACCCGATGCGCCAGTGCCCCGGCGAACTCATTGCTGATGAAACGATGGGAGTGCTGCTGCAGATAGGCGAACACCACATGCGTCACCGTGCGCCGCTGCAACGGCAAGACGTGGATATGGCAGCCTGCCGATGCACGGGTAAACAGTACTTGGCACACCAGTAGCGCGCTTAGCAGTGTCAGTGGCCATTGCAGCACTTCAAAGGCACGCTCCGCTTCCAGCCCGTTGCTCACGGTGCGGGTGATCTGCCCCAGCCCCCAGGGCGTCAGAATCGAACACACCACCGCGGCGATCTGCAGCAGCAGGATAGCCAGGTACCAACCTTTGAAATGTCCGATGAAATGCCGCACAAACGCCGCCGGCGTCGATGGCAAGTGCTGGACATTCCAGGTGCGAAACAATGAAAAAGACGAACTCATGGCCAATGACATTCCTGAATGACGCCTGTGGCCGCGCAGCTTTCAGGCAAAAATGGTGAGTGTGATCGTTCCCACGCTCTGCGTGGGAATGCATCCGGTGACGCTCTGCGTCACGATTTTAAGAGCGGACGCAGAGCGTCCAGAGCGGCATTCCCACGCAGAGCGTGGGAACGATCTCCATAGGCAGCAACTGTGCCCCATGAAACAGACAAACATTCCCCTGTGGCGAGGGAGCTTGCTCCCGCTGGAGTGCGAAGCGCTCCCAGGATTTTGGGGCCGCTGCGCAGCCCAGCGGGAGCAAGCTCCCTCGCCACAGGTTCAGCGTCACTTTTGGGATTGGTAGCGAAGTTCCTCCAACTCACGACCGCCCCGAGCAAGGGTGCGGCTTGATTCGGGCTGCGCTATCCATCCTGCATTTTGGTAAAAGCGCACTGCCCGCCGGTTTTCAGCCAGCACCCACAACGTCGCCGTCTCCAGGCCCAGGCTCGCGAGATGCTCCAGCCCCCTGAGCCACAGCGCCCTGCCCACCCCCGTTCCCCAATGCTCGGCCAGCACATACACCGCCTGCACTTCACCGGTTACGCCTGGATCAGCATCCTCATCACGACTCGAGCTGACAACAATCCAGCCCACCACACGCCCCTCGACCTGCGCGACAAACACAGCTTCGCTCCCCTGCTCAATCGACTGCCGCCAAAAGGCTTCACGCCGAGGCTGCGTCGCCTCCAGCGAAGCCAGGTAATCCGCCGGCATCAGTTCACGATAAGCCTGCTGCCAACTGCGAATATGCACCCAGGCAATGTCACCTGCGTCCTCGATACGTGCTGCACGAATCATCCAATTCCCTCTGCGCGTTTTGCATAAATCGCCGAGCCCGCCTGGGGCGACAGCCTGCGATAAACCAGCCCCGACAAGGCACACAGCAATCCGGCACCCGCCATGATCCAGGCGATATCACTCTGCTCGACCGTGGCATGCCCGCGCACGGCCATGATCAAGCCGAGCAGGCCCGCCGCGATGCCCACCGATAAACTCAACGTCAACTGAATGGTCATCGCCGACAGGCTGCTGGCGCGGCTGGATTGCTCCGGTGGCACGTCGGCATAGGTCAACGCCCCCAGGGTGCTGAATTGCAGCGAGCGAATGATCCCGCTGCCAAATAACACCAGTATTACAATCCAGTAAGGCGTTGATACCTCGAACAGGCTGCACGCCAGGATGGTTGCACCGGTGAGCACCGCATTGCCGATCAAGGTGCGCCGGAAACCGAAGCAGCTGACAATCCGCACTGCCAGCATTTTCATCAGCAACGCACCCACGCCACCGGCCACGCTCAGCAGCCCCGCCTGCAACGGGTTAAGCCCGAAACACAGCTGGAACAGCAACACCAGCAAAAACGGCTGTGACGCGCTGCCGATGCGCATCAGGTTGCCGCCCCAGAAGCTCACCGCGAAGGTCGGGATTTTCAACAATGAAAAATCGATCAACGGGTACGCCGTCCGCCGTGCATGCAGGACATACAGCCAGGCACTCAACAGCCCGCCGCCAATCAGCAGCAACGCCCACTGGCGCGGCAACAGGCCGTGGCCCAGCACCTCGAAACCGAACACCAGCCCGCCCAATGCCACACCGCTGAGCAACAGGCCGGGAACGTCCAATGGCTGGCCGGGTGTCCCGGAATAGTCCGGGATATAGCGCAACACCAGGATCACCCCGAGCACGCCGATCGGCAGGTTGATCAGGAAGATCCAGTGCCACGACAGCACCGTCACCAACAGCCCGCCCAACGGTGGGCCCAGCAGCGGCCCCACCAGCGCCGCCACCGTCAGGTACGACATGGCACGCAGCAGGTTTTCCCGCGCCGACCAGCGCAGCAGGATCACCTGCCCCACCGGCACCATCATTGCCCCCGCAGCCCCCTGGGCCAAACGCGCCAGGGACAGTTGCAACAACGAGCCCGAGCAGGCACAGGCCACCGACGCGAGGGTGAAGAGCACGATGGCGCTGATAAACACCCGACGCGGCCCGAACCGGTCGGCCGCCCAGCCGCTGACCGGCACGAACAGCGCCACCGCCAGCAGGTACAGCGACACCACCAGGTTCATGCGCACGCTGGGCTCGCCGAAATCCTGGGCCATCTGCGGCAGCGCGGTGAGCACTGCCGTGGCGTCGATCAGTTCCATGAACAGCGCACAGCCGATGATCATCGGCACCCGGCGCGCGTGCCCGGTGCCCACCTCGCCCAAGGGGTGTGAAAGGTCGAGGGCTTTGTTCAAAACAGCCCCGATGTCGGAGGCGGCGTGCCCTTGAGTTGCCAGGCACCCACGGCTGCGGCTTTCCAGTGCCGGGGATTGTGGTTGGCCACGGTGCGCGCGTTGCGCCAGTGCCGGTCCAGGTTATGCGCGCGGCCGGTGGTGGAAGCGCCACCCACGTCGAACACCAGCTCGGCGGCCTTGAGCGCCGACTCCGCCGCGATGTATTGCGCCTGGGCCACGTCCACTGCCGCCTGGTCGACGGCCACCGCATCAAGATCCGCAGCCCAGGCGCGGTCAATGGAGTCCGCCGCGTGCAACACCACCGCTTCGGCGGTAAAGGCCCGGGCCGAGACGTCGCCCACGCTCAGTTCCACGTACGGGTCATCCACCGAGCGCGTGGCGCTGCTGTGCTTGATCGGCCGCGCATGCTCCTTGGCAAAGGTCACCGCATCATTCAGCGCATTACGCGCAATACCGGCCTGCACCGCCGCGAGGAACACTTGCAGGAACGGCGTGACAATCGTGCGCTTGCCTTCCTCGACGGTGCGGGTGCGGATCTCGCTGGCCAACACCTGCACATCATGCAGATGGGTGGTGCCACTGGCGGTCAGGCGCTGGCCCATGGCGTCGAAATCATCCAGCAACTCCAGGCCCTGGCGGTCGCGGGGCAGGATGAACGACACGGGCTGGTCATTCTCGTCCAGGGCGACGGCGCTGACCCAATCGGCATACAACGAACCGGTGCTGTAGTACTTGCTGCCGCAAGCGCGAAAGTGCTCGCCGTCACGCACGATGCGCGCACTGATCGAACCGTTGGCACCGCCGACTTCCCAGCCGGCATTGCCGATCACGGCGCCTTGCAGGTAGCGCCCGAACCAACGCTCGCGCTCCTCCTCCGCCCCCTCGGCGCGGGACGCCAGCAGGCCTTCGACAAACCCGAAACCGGGGCGCAGCGCCTGGGCCACGTTGGAGTCGGCCGAGGCGATGCGAATCAGCAAGGCAATCACGTCCTTGACCGAACCACCGGCGCCGCCAAACCGCTTGGGAATCCGCACGGTAAACAACCCGGCCTGGGCGATCTGCGCCACGGCCTCATACGGCAGTTGGCGGTCACGCTCACGTTGCGCAGCGCCGGCGGCAATCTGCGGCAGGATGCGGTCGGCACGGGCGTTCAGTTCGGCCACCGTTACAACCGGCGGCGTGGGTACAGCAGACAACTTGCTCATGGCACTTCCTTGATTCAGGTCTAGATGGCGATTTTCCACAGGCGCGATTCATCAAACAGCCAGCCGGGGTTTTCCGGCTCCAGGGCCGGCACCACCAACTGCGTGCCACTGCCGGGCAGGCGTGGCACCGCGCCCAGCAGGCGCCGGGTGTATTCGTGCTGGGGCGATTCAAACAACGTCTCGACGCTGGCGCTTTCCACCACCTGGCCGTGGCGCATCACCAACACTTCGTCGCTGACGTGGCGAATCACCCCCAGGTCGTGGGAGATAAACAGGTAGGCCAGGCCCAGCGAGGCTTGCAGGTCGGCCAGCAGATCCAGGACCTGGGCCTGCACCGACACGTCCAGTGCCGACACCGGCTCGTCGCAAATAATCACTTTGGGGTTGCTGGCAATCGCCCGGGCAATCGCCACGCGCTGGCGCTGCCCGCCCGACAGTTGCAACGGTCGGCGCTCGGCCAATTGCGGCGCCAGGCGTACCTGGTCGAGCAACTGTGTCACGCGGGCCGCCTGTTGCTCGGCGTCGATACCGGCAACGTCCAGCGCATCACTGAGAATCTGCCCCACCGTCCAGCGCGGGTCGAACGAACTCAGTGGGTCCTGATAGATCACGCTGATATCCCGGCGATGCACACGGCGGGTCTTTTCCTCGACCCGCTCGGTACCTGCCGCGGCCCATGGCTGGTCGAGAAAACGCACCTCACCGGCATCCGGTTGCAGCAAGCCGAGGGCGATGCGTGCCACGGTGGTTTTGCCGGAGCCGGATTCACCGACGATGCCCAGGGTGCGACCGGCGCGCAGCTCGAAGCTGACGTTATCCACCACCTGGCGCGACTGTTGATCGGGGCCGACATACCGCTTGCCCAGCCCGGAGGCCTTGAGCAACACCGGCGAATCCGCGCCGGGCCGTGGTTGCGCCACACCGTTGCTGCGCTCCGGCGACAAGCGTGTGCCCCGGGCATGTTCGGCGGGCACCGCATCCAGCAGCGAGCGGGTGTAGGCGTGGCGCGGGTTGAGCAGCACCTGATCCATCGGCCCCTGCTCCACCACTTCGCCGTGGCGCAGCACCAGCACCTCATCCGCCAATTGCGCGACCACTGCCAGGTCATGGCTGATGATCAGCAGCGAATCGCCACGGGCCTTGATCTGCTGCAATACCTGCAGGATCTGCGCCTGCACCGTGGCATCCAGCGCCGTGGTCGGTTCATCGGCAATCACCAGACCGGGGTTCAATGCGAGTGCGCTGGCAATCAGCGCACGCTGGCGCAGGCCGCCGGAGAGTTGATCAGGACGCTGGCGCGCACGCAGTTGCGGTTCGGGTACGCCCACCAGGTCCAGCAGTTCGATGACGCGTTCGCCACGGCTGCGACGGTCGCCCCAACGATGGGTCTCCAGCACTTCGAGAATTTCCTTGCCCACCGGCCGCAACGGGTCGAGGGACACCAGTGCATCCTGCAACACGAAGCCGATGCCATTGCCACGCAAACGACGCCAGCCGCGTTCCGACAGGCTGAGCAAATCCACACCGTCATAGCTCAAGGTGCGCGCCGTAACCTTCGCGCCCGCACCCGCCAGGCCGATCAGGCTGCGGGCGGTGACGCTTTTACCGGAGCCGGATTCGCCCACCAGCGCCAGGGTCTTGCCAGGCTCCAGGGTGAAAGACAGATTGCGCACCACCGACTGCCCGGCAAACTCGATGGACAGCCCTTCAACGATCAAGCGTTTCTGGTCGCTCATGAAAGACGGCCCTCCAGGCGTTGTTGCAGGTAACGGCCAGTGACCGTGGTCGACAGCGTGGTCAATACGATGAACAGCCCGGGGAAGAACGTCAGCCACCAGGCGTTGGCGATGAAGTCGCGGCCCATGGACAACATGGTCCCCCACTCCGGTGCCGGCGGACGGGCGCCCAGGCCGAGAAAACTCAGGGCCGAGGCCCAGACAATCGCCTGGCCCACGCCCATGGTCAGGGTCACGATCAGCGGGCGCATGGCGTTCGGCAGCAACTGGCGCAGGATGATGCGCAGCGGCGGATGCCCGAGGGCCCGGGCGGCTTCGATATAGCCCGCGTTGCGCACCGCCAGCACCTGGCCACGGACCATCCGCGCATAACCCGGTGCACTGCCCAGCCCGGTGGCGACGATCAGCGGGCCGATGCCGCTGCCGAAAATCGCCACGAACAACAGCGCCAGGATCAGGCTCGGAAACGCAAACAGCACTTCCAGCAACCAACCCACGCCGCGGTCCACCCGCGCGCCGCCCAGCCCGCCCAACAGGCCAAGCACAATGGCGATTGTCATCGCAATCGCCGTGGCTGCCAGGCCGATGAACAACGACTGGCGGGTGCCATGGATCACCCGCGAAAAAATATCCCGCCCCGACTGATCGGTGCCGAACCAGTGGGCCAGGCTCGGCGAATGAAACGCATCGCGGGGCACGATGGCCAGCGGGTCGCTGTAGGCGAACAACTGCGGCACCAGCGCCGCGACGATAACCAGCAACAGAAAGGTAATCGCCAACAGCGGGCCGAGGCGCAGCGTGCGAGTGGTGCGCTGAATCCGCAGCGCGGGCAGCGGTGTTTCCAGGGTCAGGTCACTCATGCTGGAAGCTCCTGTTGGCGAGGGTCGACCCATAGGTACAACAGGTCGACCAGGATATTGGCGAGCACGTAGCCGGCGGCGACCACCAGGCTGATGCCGATGGTCAGCGGCAGGTCCTGGGCCTGCACCGCCTGGTACAACTGGCGGCCGAGGCCCTTGCGGGAAAAAATCACTTCGATCACCACGGCACCGCTGATCAGCGCGCCGATGGCCCAGCCCGACAGCGAGATGCCCGGCAACACGGCGTGGCGCAACGCGTGTTTGAAGCGCACGTTGAAGTCACTCAGGCCACGGGTGCGGGCGGTCAGGATGAAGGGTTGGTCGAGGGTCAAATCCAGGGACTCACGGGTGACCTGGGCGATAAACCCGGCCAGCGGAATCGCCAGGGCGAACGACGGCAACACCAGGGTGCGCCAGCCATCACTGCCTGCCGGCGGGAACAGCCGCAGGCCGAACGCAAACACCGCCAGCAGCAGAATCCCCAGCCAGAAGTGCGGCAGCGCGGCGGCCAGGGTTTCCGCGAGCGAGGCCAGGCTGGCTACCCAGCGGCGGCGCCCGGCGGTCAGCACCGTCAGCGCCAGCACCAGAATCCAGGCCAGGGCGAGCGAGGTCAGGGTCAGCTCCAGGGTCGGCCAGGATTGCTCGGCGAGCACTCGGGTCACCGGCAGGTGCTGGGAATAGGAAACCCCCAGGTCACCCTGCACCAGTCGCCCGAGGTACAACGCGTATTGCACCGCCAGTGGTTTGTCGAGGCCGTACTCGCGGGTGGCTTCGGCGATGGTCTCGGGGGTGGGGTTGCCGCTCGGGCCGCCGAGGATCGCCTGCACCGGATCGCCGGGCATCAGGCGCAAGGCAAAGAACGTCAGCGTGGCCACCGCCCAGAGCACCAGCACGCCGCCGGCAAGGCGCCACAGCGCACGTTTGCCGAGCCGGGCCAGGCGCTCGCGCCGTGGGTTGGCAAGTGATGTGTCGCTCATTTGTTCACCCATGCGTCATAGAGATAAGTCACCGCCAGCGACGGCTCCAGCCGCACACCCTGGGTGGTCTTGTAGATACCCAGCCGCGTGCTTTGCGGGTAGGTGGTCAGTTGCAGGTACTGGCTGGAAGCGATTTTCTGCGCCTGGTAATACAGGGCCCGGCGCTGCTCGCTGTCCTGGGTGGTGAGGGCCTGCTGGATCAACGTGTCGAAGGCTGGATCACTGAAGCCTGCGGTGTTCTGGTGGTAACCCCCGACGCCTGCCGGACGGATGAACTCGCTGCCAAAGATGATCCGCAGCACGTCGGCGGTGTTGGTGTTCCAGTAGCCGAGGCGAATGTCGTAGTCCCAGTCGGCCTGGCGTTTGGTGGCCTGTACGTCACTCATCTGGTCGACGATCAGCTCGAAGCCGACCTGCCGGGTGGTGGCCTGCACCTGTTCCCACAAGGTGTATTCCGACGGTGGCGTGCGGTTGCCCATCACCACGTGAACTTGCAGGCGCTTGCCGTCCTTGGTGCGGTAGCCCTCGCTGTCGCGCTGGGTCCAGCCGGACTGGTCGAGTAACTGAGCAGCCCGGGCCGGGTCGTAATCCTGGGCGTGCTGGAACTCCGGGCTGTAAAAGCGCGTGGCTGGGCTCAGCGGCCCGCCGGCGCGGGGGAATTCGTTGAAGTACACGCTCTTCAACGCGCCCTCGATGTCGGAGCTGCGCACGAAGGCTTCGCGCACTCGCACGTCATCGAACGGCGCACGGGTAATGTTCAGCGTGCCGTTGGTGGGGTTGCCGGGGCGTTGGGCGATCACCAGGGTCAGGTCCGGGTTGCGTCGAGCGGCCTCGTGGGATTCGGGCGGCAAGGCTTCGATCACGTCGACCTCGCCAGCCTGCAACGAGGCGAAGCGCACGGAAGGTTCCTGGATGAACTTCCAGACGATCCGGTCGAGCCAGGCCGGGCCCTGGTGCTTGGCGGTGGGTGGCGCCCAGTTGTAGTCGGGGTTGCGCACCAGCTCGACCTGGCTTTGCCGGTCCCATCGCACGACCTTGAACGGGCCGCTGCCGACCGGGCTTTCGCAGTTCACATCGCGCGAGCGCAGCAGGGCTGTGGGGGACTCGATGCCGAGGAAGCCTTGGGCGAGGACTTCAAGAAAGGCCGCGTACGGCGTGGCCAGGTGCACCACTGCGGTGTATTCGTCGAGCACGTCGGTGCTGCGGTATTGGCGGATGTAGCCGCCTGCGGTGCTGGACTGGGTCTTGGGGTTGGCCATGTGGTCGAGGTTGGCCTTGACCGCCGCGGCGTTGAACGGGGTGCCGTCGGTGAAGTGCACGTCGTTGCGCAGGTGGAAGGTGTAGGTCAGGCCGTCGGGGGAGACTTCCCAGGTCTTGGCGAGCCAGGGGCCGATGCGGCCGTCGGCGTCCATCGAGACCAGGGAGTCGAGGTACTGCTGGGCGACGAACACCTGGGGCATGTCGCCGGCCACGTGGGGGTCGAGGCAGGTGGGTTCGCGGTCGGTGGCGTACACGAGGGTGCCGCCCTTTACCGGCTGGTCACTGCGTGTGACGGTGGAGCTGCCTTGGCCACAGCCCAGGAGCAGGCCGCAGAGTGTGGCGGTGCCGATAAGGAGCAACGGGCTGGATCGTCGCGGGTAAGGGGCGGGTTCTTGCATGATGGGTCAGGCCTAAAGTCCGGGAACTGGGTCATTGCACAAGGCATGCCGGGTTTTTGGGGCTGTAAACAGGGGGGATTGGAGGGTTGGGGGATTGCTGAAAACGACAATGTGTGTGGGAAGTGTTGGTCAGGCAACAGCTCGGCCTTGGGGGGCGTGAGGTTTGAGTACATATCCGTTGCTGCGGTAACGGCAGCTATTGGTTCCGCTCTTACAG